>JADFYC010000270.1 GCA_015233295.1 Deltaproteobacteria bacterium
AATCCCGGCCAGGGCCAGGGTGTCTTCCCAAGAGGTGTTGGACGCCCAGGCATACATGGTCGCCGCCGGCCAATACTGAACGGCCGGACCGGGAAACCCGGCTTCCTTCATCCGTTGGTGGAGCGGTTGAATTGAGCTGACCATCCTGGTGAACGCCGGGACCAGCAAGTCTTCCCTGTATCCCTTGCCCAGGGGCAAAGCCATCTCGGGACCCCGGTCGCCCACAAATGGAGCAATCAACCCGGCCAATAGAGCCGGATTTTTCTGGGGCAGGGTATTCCGGCGGATGAGTTCCGCTATCAATAGGGGCTGGTCCAGTCTTAACCGGCAGGCCCAGACGCCGTCGAAAGTCAGGTTATCCTCGCCATCCACGAAACCCTCTGCCTTGAGAAAATTCAGATGCCGGAGAAAACTGTGCCACAAAAAATTCTCTTTGAGATCGAACTGCCGACGATAATAGGAAATTCTGGCGATAGTCCGCCGGATGGCCTTGTCCTGGCCTAGCAAACATTGGTCGATTAAGGCGCATTCGTGGCATTGGTGGTTTTCCAATTGGGCCTGCTTCTGAGTCAAGTTGTTCCTGGCCTTCAGGGCCTCATCCGGGGACCATCCCTTTGCTGCCAGGGCGCCCAGGTGCTTCAACGACCGCCCCTCCAACAATCGGTCCACATCTTTGGCTCCGGCCGGTTTGGACAACGGCAGGACTAAATCATATATTATAGAAATCATGGAGCCTTTTACCCTGGTTGCCCGCCGCCGGGTAGGCACTTCCTTGTCCTGGTCGGAATACAGCCTGACCGCCTTAAAGATCAGCTCCCCTTGAACCGGGGCATGATAATCATCCAAGATACAATATTTCCGCCGTCCCTTGGTCTCGACCACTTGTCCCGCGGTAATGAACCTGATGGCCGGATGATGAGTTTCGATCCGGCTCAACTGGGTGGCCAGCTCAGCCGCTTCCTCGGCCAGGCGTTCTCTTTCGGCCATCCTGATCAGGACTTCCTCCGGGGACCCGCAGTTTCCCCCTTCCAATAAGGCGGCCAAAGAGGTCGTCAGGTTATGCAACCGCCGCTTGTCCTCCTCATAGCTATCCCGCCGTTGAAAGGCGGAAAAAGAAAGTACAAACAAATCTTTTATCTCGGCCGGGGTCATGGACAGGAGAAGATTCAGAACCATCGAAAAATTAATCTTGATCTGGCTGGTTAAGGGTTCAGAGGGACTTTGAAGCAACCCTTCGAGGTAAATCGGATCCAGAAACGGGTTTCCCACCAACAAAGCGAAACCAATCTTATCCATCCCGCGTCGACCTGCTCGGCCGGTCATCTGGTGCAGATCCGTGGCCGAGAGATTGACAAATTCATGGCCGTTAAACCGGTCGCTCTGCATCAGGACCACGGTTCGAGCCGGAAAATTAACTCCTGCGGCCACTGTGGAGGTGGAGAAAATGGCCTCCAGGAGTCCTTCCTTCATCAAGGTCTCGATAAATAACTTCCAAAGGGGCAGTTGCCCGCCATGATGAGCGCCGGTTCTCGTTTTTACGAGCTGTTTGTATTGAGGATTTTCTGCCAGATAGGGGTATTGCTCAGTCAACCCTCTGATGCGGTCAAAGAAAGTTTTCGCCGTACTTCGACACAACCGCTGGTCGACTCGTTGGCAGGATTTAACGGCTTCGTTACATTCCTTTCGGGATTTCAGAAAAAAAATGGCTGGGAGGAGGTTGAATTCCCGCAACAGGCTTATGATCTTGGGATAGGGTGGAATCCGTTTAAGTCCGCCCGACCAGCGCTGCCGTTTGTTTGCCCATTGCTCAAGTATCTTGGGCGAAAGGTCGTCACCTTTACTTAAAGAAGTAACCTCGCCATGGGGAAATAGGTAAATGGCGTGGAGGGGGACGGGTCTGTCTTTGTCCAGAACAGTCTGGCACGTTGTGCCTCGGATATGTTGAAGCCAGGAGGCTATCTCGGTGGCGTTTTCTATGGTGGCGGATAGGAGCAGCAGCCTGACCCGACTGGGCAAGTAGATCATGACCTCTTCCCAGACCACACCCCGGTCCTGATCTCCCAGGAAATGGGCTTCATCCAAGATGACCAGATCCGCGCCCAGATTCGTCCCCTGGTACATCACGTCATAGAGTTGGTTTCGCAATATCTCGGTCGTGCCCACAATGACCGGGGCAACGGGATTCTCCTTGCGGTCACCGGTGACTATACCGACTTGATCCGGCCCGAATAGTTCGCAAAAATGGGCATAAATGGAGTTTGACAGAGCTTTCAAAGGGGAGGCGTACCAGGCTCGCTTTTTCTCTTGGAGGATCCTGGAGATAGCCTGTTCGGCAATCCAGGTTTTACCCGAACCCGTCGGCGCCGAGACCAAAACATCGCCACATTCAAGTTTGGCCAGTGACTCTAATTGAAACGGGTCCGGTTTGAAGTTTTCTTTATCAGGCGTGCCAATCTCTTTAAATATTTTTAGCAGTTCTTCAGGTACATCGGCCTGGAATGGCAGATCATTCCCCAGGCATTTATCATACTTATTTTTTTTCACTTTGGCGCCGGCCGGTTGATCCTTTTTCTTTTGCCGGCGGGCGTTCTTGATCTTGGCCAGAATATGATGCGGAATAGGGGCCATAGCCTCTCTTTCCTTTTTCATTATGGGTTATCGGATTCGGCTTGCTCCAGTAGATGCAACAACCGTTGCTCCACCAGGGCGGGATCCAGACCCCGAAGCAGAATTACCTTTTCTCGTGACTTAAATCCCCTCACAACTTCAACCGAAGACTTGGCCACACCGAGCTGTTTGGCGAGAAATTCTCCCAAAAGTCTATTGGCCAACCCCTCGGCCGGCGGCGCGGTCACCCTGACCTGGAGGACATTATTCCTGACCCCTTCAATGCCGTTTCGTGAGGCCTTGGGAGAGACCCGAACCGACAGGAGAGCTCCTTCCGATGAAGCCGTGATTCTCATAAAGCCGTCCGTCCCGTCAAAGGTATAAAAGCTGGTCCGGCTAGCCGGTTCAGCCTGCGTAGTTGTCGCTTTAATATCATAATAGCCCAGACTCGGTTATAGTGGAAGTCAAAAAAAGAGCCGCCCAAGGCGACCCGAAAAATGTAACTGTTAACTTGTTGTTATAAAGGTGAATATATTTAAAGTCAATATTAATTTTTCTTTTCCAGTATAGGTTAAATTTCAAAAACCGGCGCGCCCGGCCTGACCAAAGTTGTGACCCCAATGCTGTTGAATTAAGAATGCAGCCTAACCATCTTCGGATGTGATAAGATTCCTCGCTTCGCTCGGAATGACAAATTTACATCCCGGATGGTCCATCCCTCTGTCATTTCGAGCGAAGCGAGAAATCTTAGCGACGTTGCCTTAATTCAACGGTATTGAGGGTGACCCACGGAGGGAGTATCAGAACTAATCCTGGCCGGCCGTCGGGTGGAACAATGACAGAAAGGCTATAAAGTAGCTGACACCAGACCAGACCGTCAAGATAAAGGCGGCACCAAACAGGATCATCCCGTAAAAATGAAAATTTAAATAAAAGTATTGATAATGCACCATCAGGGCGGCTGCGGCTGCGGTTTGAGCCAGTGTCTTGCCCTTACCCAGGCTTTCGGCTTGAATCACGATCCCCTCAGCCGCGGCGATGGCCCTTAGCCCGGTGACCGATATTTCACGGGCGATGATCACAAATACGGCCCAAGCCGGAACCCGGCCCAGCGGGATGAGCATAATCAAACCGGCCGAGACAAGCAATTTATCCGCCAGCGGGTCTAACAACTTACCTAGCTTGGTCACGATATTCCGCCGCCTGGCCAGGTACCCGTCCAGTACGTCCGTGCCCGCGCCGACAATAAAAAAGACGGCAGCCAAAAAATTGGGCAGCTTGCCCGGCGACTGAAGACAAACAATAACCAGGGGAATACTAAGTATCCGGCACATGGTCACACAATTGGCAATATTCCAGTTGCTGACCCGTTTAACTTTTCCTTCCGACACAGCTTCCCCTGGGAAAAATAGGTAATTATTTGGCGGCGACTTGTCTGAAAGCCGAATTGTTGGACTTGTAACTCTGGTAATATCCCAAAACTCTTCTCACGTATTCCTGTGTTTCAGCGTAAGGGGGGATGGAGTAGTTATATTGGACGACCCGTTCCGGTCCGGCGTTATAAGCCGCCAGGGCCAATCTTAAGTCATTACTGAATTGAAAAATCAGCCCCTTAAGATAACGAGAGCCGCCAAAGATGTTCTCTGTGGGATCAAGAGTGTTCAGGACGTTCATCTCCATCGCCGTTTGCGGCATCAACTGCATTAACCCCCTGGCCCCTTTAGGCGAGACGGCCTGATGGTTAAAGCCTGATTCGGCCTTGACCACGGCTTTGACCAGAGCCGGGTCCAGGTCATGATAAGCGGCCGCTGAGAGGATGAGATCGTCGTACTTATTGGAGTCGTAAGACGTTCTTATCGCCGGGTAGTAGGTGGTGGCCGGTGCGCCGCGCACATACAGCCGGTATTTGGGAGATACGGGAACGTTGGAAAAGTGCATAACTCCAGCGGCATCCACGTACCGGTAGATTTCTCCCCGTACCGGAGATGTAAGCAAAACTACGGCCGCCAAGGTGACAAATCCTAACCTGGCCATCCTGTGGAAAATATTCCACCCAGGTCTCTTAGCCTGCGAATTCATTAGATCAGCGTGATGGAGCTTCATATAGATTGCCCAGAATAAGTTCACCGCAGAATACCTATGGCGTCGGCAGATATTGTATCTAAAACGAAGCGGCCGGCCACGCCAATTGGTGTTAGCTTTTTGTTACCTTCTTCCAGTCTTCCAAAAACTTTTGGAGTCCTTTGTCCGTTAGAGGATGATTGGCCAGTTGGGTGATCACGTTGAATGGAATAGTGGCGATGTGGGCGCCCATGGAAGCCGCTTCCAAAACGTGAATAGGGTTGCGGACGCTGGCCACAATCACCTCTGTGTTGAATCCGTAATTTTCATAAATCGTTAATATTTGGGAAACCAGTTCCATTCCCGAAGCGGCAATGTCGTCCAACCGGCCGACAAACGGACTAACGTAGGTCGCTCCGACTTTGGCGGCCAACAACGCTTGTAGCGGAGAAAACACCAGCGTGACGTTGGTCTTGATCCCTTCCTGGGTTAGAATCTTGGTGGCTTTAATGCCTTCAATGGTCATAGGAATTTTGACCACGACACAAGGCGAGATCGAGGCCAGTTGTCTGGCTTCCGGGACCAACTCCTCGGCCTGCTGGCTGACGGCTTCAACGCTGATAGGTCCATCCACGATGGCGCAAATCTCTTTAATCAGGGCTTGAAACGGTTTGTTCTCCTTGGCCACCA
>JADFYC010000271.1 GCA_015233295.1 Deltaproteobacteria bacterium
ATCAAATCAATGCCGGGAAGGCCCAATTCCATAACTTGAGCCGCCACATTGGGAGGCACCCGCCTTTTCAGCCAGGCAAAACCCTTCTTGGTCGACAGCGCTTTGATTATTTCCTTCCGGTCCATCTTGAGTATCGGGGCCAGTTGTTGGGCGGTTTCAGCGTGGTTCTCCACTTTGGCCGGACGCACAAAAACCGAATCCATTTCCGCGCTGACGGCCAATTCTTCTTTGTTCCGGTCAAAGATATTCCCCCTGGCCGGGGCGATCTTCAAGACTGTTTTATACTCACTCTCCGCCTGGTTAAGTAACGCCTCCCGGTTAATCACCTGAAACTGAAAAGCACGGGCCAGAATAATGGCCAAAAAAATAAAAAGGACGCCCTGTATGGACAGGATGCGGGTCCTGATCCATTTCGAGGACGACCTTATCTTCCGGGCAGGGATATAATTCATTGCACCATGATGACCTGTTTGCGATTGGGCGGCGACAGACCCAGTTCGTTTGTGGCGATCGCTTCAATCCGCTCCGGCGACCGCAGGTTAGCCAATTCCAGCGCCAATTTCTTGCGCAATTCCAGTAAGGCTGATCGCTCATCATGTAGCTTGGTGATTTCATAGCCTAAGTTAATGGTCCTAACGTTGGACCAGGCACAAATCAACAGCGACCCGATTAAGACGATAAAAAACAAAAAAATAAGTATTTTCAGGCTTGTTTTGGGATGAAAGGTGGCCCCGAGTTTTCTGTTCCTAGGACGAATAGTCATCGGGGTAACTGTAATGTCCTGATATATACCCGCCACTTCTTACTCCTCCTACTCGTTCCAGGTTGCTGGTTACTCGTTACTCGTTACTCGCTGCATGTTGTTCGTTACCATTTTCCTTAATTATCGCGTTTTCGGCTCAGACTTTAAGGTTCGCTCGGCACCAACTAAACCAGCAACAAGCAACGGGTAACAAGGAACAAGATTTATAGCTTCTCCACGGCCCTTAATCTGGCGCTCCGGGATCTGGGGTTGGCCGTGATCTCTTCAGGCCCTGGCTTGATGGCCCGGTTGAAAACCAGATTCACCTGCGCTTTGCGTCCACAACCACATTCCGGCATTCTCGGAGGGCAAACGCAAGGATGGGCCAGGCTTCTAAAGGCTCTCTTGACTATCCGGTCTTCCAGTGAATGAAAGGAGATGACGGCCAGCCGACCACCACTCCGCAACCGCTCTAAGGCCACTGGAATTGCTGTAGATATCGCCCCTAACTCGTCATTGACCGCAATTCTCAGCGCCTGAAATACCTGCGTGGCCGGATGAATCTTTTTCGCCCGGTAATACCCCGGCATGGCCCTGGCCACGATATCGGCCATTTGTGCTGACCGTTCAATCGCCCCCCCGGACCTGGCCTTGATTATCGCTTTGGCCAGGCGCTTAGCCCCGGTTACCTCTCCATATTTGGTCAGGAGCTCAACCAATTCCGCTTCAGACAGGACATTGACCAAATCCGCCGCCGTCTTGCTCCCCCTGGGATCCATTCGCATATCCAGAGGTTGATCAAGGCGGAAAGTGAAGCCCCGGCCACTGTGTTCCAGTTGCCAGGACGACATTCCCAAGTCCAGCAGGATGCCATCCAGTTCCGTGATCCCCAACTCATCCAGCACTCGGCCCATCCGGCTAAAATGCTCGGCCCGGAGATGGATGCGCTGCTCGTACCGGGCCAACCTACTCCGAGCCAACTCCAGGCTTTCTGCGTCCTGATCCAGGCCGATCACCATCCCGTCCGGATCGCTCTTTTCCAAAATCAACCCGGTGTGGCCACCCATCCCCAGAGTCCCGTCCAGGTATCTCCCGCCAGGCTTAATGGCCAGGGCTGCAATCGCTTCAACGGCTAGTACGGGTAGGTGCATCACTGGTTGCTGTTTGCTCGTTTCTGGTTGCTGGTTACTGGTTACTGGTTGGATTCCAGAGTCGTCTTCATGGTTGTGAATATCCATAAATTTCGGTATATTTATTTTTGATAAAGACCCTGAGGCACATAGGACACTTCAACTTGTAACGAGCAACCAGTAACTGGAAACGAGTAACTAATGCACCGGAGATGGGCCGGTATCTTCAAACATCTGGCCGACTTCTTCGCTGATATCTTCAAAGTCTTTTTCAATTTCGGCCATATCTTCATCCCATCTAGCCTTGTCCCAAATCTCAAAATGTGATAGCATTCCAGCCAGGAGGATGTCTTTATCTAACCCCGCATGTTCTCTTAACGTCTGGGGGATGAGGATTCGTCCGGCTTTATCCAGGTTACATTCCTGGGCCGCAGAGATAAAAAAGCGGATGTACCGTTTCACATTTTTCCGGCTGGTGTCCAGGGTGGCCGCCTGCTTCAAGATAGTCTGCCAGGTTTCATAAGGATAGGCGACAATGCACTTAGCCCCTTTGGTCAGGACAAAGAGTTCTTCCGGGCTATCTTTAATGGCCTCTTTAAACCGCGTGGGGGTATTCAGGCGCCCCTTCGCGTCAAGAGTATGAATGAACTGGCCATTAAATTCCATGGGGCCCCCGGGAAGCCGTCGCCGGCTTCGATCACTAGCCACAAAAAGACACCAAAACCCACTTTTCACCACCTGGCGCCAATAATACCCTTATTTTTGGTCATGTCAAGCCAAAAGCTGTTACCTTTTTGTCCGTATATTAATCAAGGCTTATAATCAAACCACTATATGTCGTGAGTCTTTCTGAGAAATAATACTACAGGTAGGCACGGCCCAGGGGCCTTGCCCAAAAAAAATTCTGAGCACTCGCTCAACGAAGACCGCAGGCCGAGGGATTAAAACGCGAGATACAAGTTCGCATTGGAAGTTAAAACAGGCTGATTCTAAGAGGGGCGGAGACAACTGATTGTCCCCACCGCACAGTGACAGGAGATGGAACGAAGAAAAAACAATCACGACCGGGCGCGCTACCCCGTCTGGCCCAACGCCTTTTGGCCCGCCCTGACAAGCTGAACCAGCTTCAACATGGCCCGGACAGTTTCTTGCGCCCCCATAATCCCATGCCGGTCTGGAAGCACCTAGTACCTATTGCCCCCTTCAAGCCGGCCTTCTCCATGGCCGGTCTAACTATTGGCTCGGATATAGACATTAAGAGAGGAGCAGGCATGTTTGAATCGGAAAAACCTGTCGCCTACGAGCAGGTCTTTGAACAATTATTGGCGGACATCGGCCGGGTTGACCTGGCCGCCCGGGCGGTGGAACTGGGCTGCCGGATGACTGCAGCGGGACTGCGCATCCCCTTTTTCAACCGGGAGTATCTGGTCAATGGGTCGGGGGTGACCGACGTCCAAGGCGCCGTCCCAGCTTTCACCGACCGGATCGTGGTCTGCTATTACCTGCTCCACAATGGCCGGGCCGAAACCACCGGCGAGTGGGTCTCATACCGTGACTTTAAAGACTCAGCCTTTTTTATGTCGAGTTTTGAGAAGAACGTGCATCAGCGGACCGCCGAATTCTTTTCCGGTAAACTGGCTCTGTTAGGCCAATGCTCGGCGGCCTTGGGCGGAGAAGCCGTGACCGGAGTATTGAACAGCGATTTGTGCCACCGCTACCAGGCCTTGCCCCGGGTGCCCCTGCTCTTGTCATTTTACGATCAGGATGAAGACTTTCCGGCCTCGCTGACCGTCTTCTTCGACCGGTCCGGGAGCGATTTCCTGGACATGGAATGTTTAGCCGTCCTCGGCTGGATTCTATCTGAAAAACTGATTCAACTGGCCAAACCATAAGCACGACAGTCCACCGGAAGATTCCCTGCCGGGGGAAGGCAAGTCCGGATTTGGCCGGGCGTAAAAAAAAGCCCCTCCAGATTGAACCAGCGGGGCTTATGGTCTACTTTAATAGGACGTGGTTTGGCCGCGCCTGAACGGGAAAGGTTTGGCTTTCTCCAATGGCCGGGAGGCGGCAGGTTAAGGCCCGAAATCAAATCTATTTGGAGTGGGCACACTTTTCTTGTGGCATCCGTTTATTGATGATATAGTTGTGTCCAGTCAACACTCTTTACAAGGAGACCGCCATGACACTGGCCGAAGCAATCCAAAGGAATAATGGGCTTGGGATTAAGGGCTTGAACCCCGCCTGACAACGGTCCATCAGGCGGCCAGGCTCGAGGAAGATCGTATAAAGACATATATCCTCTCATAACCGAGCCAAAAAGTAAACATGTTCCGCCGCCGCAATTATAATCGTTGTTCCAGCAAGCCTCATCGCCAGGAAGGGGCGCCGGCTGGCTCAAGCCGAATCAAGACATGGCGGCGACTAACTTTCTAAGGATAGCAGGAGTAAGGCTTCCCTATCGTGAAATTTTGTTTTTTGTCGAGCTCAGTTGTGATATATAAGATGCGATAAATCTTGTCGGGAGGGACGCGTGATCAAAACCGAAGGGGGCAAGGAGATGTGGTGGCGGATGTTGGTGGTACTGGGGCTGGCTGGAATGATGGTTTGCCCTGCGGCCTACGGGGGGCACCTGAGAATGACCACTCAGACGGACGTCAAGGTGGAAAATAATAATTTGAATCTCCAGGTTAAGGTGACCAACGATGGCGACGAGCCGGCCCTTAATGTCCGGATCCTGGCCAAAATGGGCGACAAGGAGTTGAAGTCGGAAGTGAAGGAGAAAATGGGAGTGAAGGAAAGCTTCACCGCATCCTTGACCCAGGCGTTGCCGTCGGGCCTGAAACCGGGCCGATATCCCCTCCCGGTGACGGTGGAATTTCACGACCTCAACAACTACCCCTTTTCCACCCTGTCGGTCAGCACCTTTTACGTCCAGGAAAACCCCAACGCCGGGTTAGCCTTTGCACCCCTGAGCGTGGAGCTGGAGAAAGAGCGCACCATCCACTTCACGGTCAAAAACACCGAAGCCGAGGCCAAAAAGGTCAAAATCACCTTCCTCGTTCCTAGGGAACTGACCGTGCCCGAGCCAGAGCAGGAAGATGAACTAGGCCCCCGGTCCGCGAAAGATATATTTTTTACCTTGAAAAATTTCTCCGCCTTGCCCAGCACTTATCCAATCTTTGCGGTCATGGAATACGATCAGAAGGGCCTCCACCACACCGCCGTGGCCAACTTTATGGTCACAGTCAAGAAAGAGCGCAGCCTGTTTTACCGATACCGATTCCTGTTTACCATGGGGGCCATGGCGCTGCTGGTCATCTTCGTCCTGCTGCAATCCCGAAGGAAACCCCGTTGAGGCGGGTCTTACTGATCAACCCCGTTGGGGCGGCCTGATTAGCCGCATCACGTGGATGGAAGCACTGGTTGGAGTTCCAGATAGTCTGCTTCCTGATCGTACTAAACTTTCACTCC
>JADFYC010000272.1 GCA_015233295.1 Deltaproteobacteria bacterium
ATAGCCTTCAATGCCGCCCAACAAGGTTATCCAGTCGGCGTTTTCTCGCTGGAAATGTCGAAAGAGCAACTGGCCTTTCGAATGCTTTGTTCCGAAGCCCGGGTTAATTCTACCAATTTGCGCAAAGGTTTTTTGCCCCAGGGGGAATGGCCGGTGCTGGTAGCCACGGTCAGCCGGCTTGGCGACGTACCTATTTATATTGATGATACTCCTGCCTTGTCGATCATGGAGCTGCGGGCCAAAGCCAGAAGGATGAAAGCTGGCCAAAGACTGGCCATGGTGGTCATTGATTACCTGCAATTAATGAAGGGCAGGCAGGGTGAGGATTCCCGCGAACGCGAGATATCTGAAATATCCAGGTCCTTGAAATCACTGGCTAAGGAGTTAGATTTGCCGGTGGTGGCGCTATCCCAACTGAACCGAAAAGTGGAGGATCGATCCGAGAAGCGACCTCAGTTGGCCGATCTGCGGGAATCCGGAGCTATAGAACAAGATGCCGATGTGATTTTGTTTATTTATCGAGATGAAGTTTATAACAAGTCTGAAGATAATCCCAACCGAGGCAAGGCAGAAGTAGATATTGGAAAGCAACGTAACGGACCTACGCTCAAGATTAACCTGGCCTTTAACGGTAGCTACACCAGATTTGACAACCTTTCCACCCGCACGGACGGTGGAGCGGTCAGTCAACCGGAGGCCACGCCGGAGAAATGAGAAAAGCCGTCAATTGTCCATCATGTGGAGCGGAGGTCATGACCTACCGCAATCCCATCCCAACGGTAGATATCATTATAGAGTTAATGCCCGGCCGGATTGTTTTGATCCAGCGGGCTAATCCCCCCTATGGATGGGCCTTGCCCGGCGGCTACGTGGATTATGGTGAATCATTAGAAGAGGCGGCTGTCCGCGAGGCATTTGAAGAGACCTGTCTGCGGGTCAAGCTGCTGCGACAATTGGGCGCCTATTCAGATCCAAAGCGGGATCCCCGGCAGCACAATATTTCCGTGGTTTTCATCGCCTCCGCGTCAGGAACGCCCCAGGCAGGTGATGACGCCAAAAATCTGGGTATTTTTACCGAAACTACCCTGCCCATCGATCTGGCCTTTGATCATGCCCAAATACTGACCGATTATTTTACCTCCTTAAAATCATAATTTCATATGGTTCGCCTCTATTTCGATTTAGGGTTATACCGCCGCACCTATCCGTGACCTTCAAAAACTTGAAGACTTCACCCCTAGAGCCTTAACTCGCCGGCTCTTTACCGTCATCCATGCCCAAGTTGCCCGATTGCCTCGCGAAATGTAAACTCAAAGTTGCCAGGTGGTGGGTTATCTTCAATGTTATTCCTTTCTAACTGCGGTCGATGTGGTCTGCCTGGTGTTTTATCCCGATCCATTCCTTAAAAAAAGATTGATCCATTCTGGTGCTGATAGATGTGGGTGGGGGGAAACGTCTGACCGGATCCTGGTTGTGGCTGAAACCCGGCGCGACAGCCGGACGCGTTATCCTTCCATGATCTCTATTCTCGATTACCTCTAATATTGCCAATTATTTCGTGTTTAGTGGCTAACTAGATGCTTCGAGATTATTTCAGCACCTTGGGCCGGCAGGTTCGGACAAAGACATGGCTTTATCCCGTCTGCATTTTTGTAAATAATATAACTATACTGTTGACATTGTAAACGGGTTTTGATAATGAATGGTGACAGAGCGCCGAATATAGGGGGCATAAGATGTGCAAAGGATCTCGGGTAGGCGGAAAAATTATTAGGGTGCCGGCGGAAAAAAATAATATAATTTATAACTAGCCATTGGTTAAGAATATAAAATGTTGGTTTAAAACCACTCTGCTAGACATATGGCCACTGATTTAACTACTAAAAGAAGGTAAACGACACAACATCACGACTTTTTTTGTAGTGTATGAATGATATGTTGCAACGTCCTAAGGTCGCTTGACAATCACCTTTTTTTGTGGTTTAATAGCCTCGGAAAACCAATCATGTTCATTCGGAGAAATAATTGACTCAGGTTCCTCAATCTACGGCAATAGCCTATCGATAATACGGCCTTACACTAGCCTGACTTTGAAACCGCAGTTGCAGAACCCCATCGGAAAGGACATACCGTGGCCGCCTGGAGTATCGCCCCGACGATTGCCTAATCTTTAACATGTTAATATTGACTGCCTTATTATTCGGATCGTAGTTTAATGGTTGGTTAGGGCTGTCACTAAGGCCGTAACCATGTGGGGATGTTGTACTCAATCCCTCTTCTCGATGACCGGACTAACTGATGGAGTGATCATATGGGCTTGGAGAATAGCACGGAATCTCTAAGGATTCTTCTGGTGGAAGACAATGAGAATGATGTGAAGGCCT
Source organism: Deltaproteobacteria bacterium (assembly GCA_015233295.1). GTDB lineage: Bacteria > Desulfobacterota > JADFXK01 > JADFXK01 > JADFXK01 > JADFXK01. The sequence goes on from JADFYC010000272.1 coordinate 2,385, forward strand.
TTAAACGTTCCTTTAAAACCAGCCGAATCCCCCATAAAATTACCTTGGTGGATAGGGCTGAGAAGGCCTTGGAAACCCTTGAAACTGATGCTGCGCTTTATGATGTCGTGGTCATTGACCATGGCCTACCCGGCATGAACGGTCTGGAGTTGTGTGTTGCCCTTCGTGAACGAAGCGTCCCCTTACCCTTGGTGATGCAAACCGGCATGGGATCCGAGAAACTTGCCGTTCAAGCCCTCAAATCCGGGGTGGATGACTACCTGGTAAAGGATTCATCCAGCAATTATCTTGAGATATTGCCGCTACATTTGTTAAAAGTAGTCCGCAACCACCGAGATCGTCAGGCCCGCCAAAAGGCGGAGGATGAACTAAAGAATTATCATATCCACCTGGAGCGATTGGTTGAGGAACGCACCGCCGATCTGGTTCGCGCCAACGAACTGCTGGAAAAAGAAATTACCGAAAGAAAACGGACCGAAGAGGCCTTACGCCGGAGAGAAATGGAGTTGGAGTCTCAATCCAAATACCTCGAAGAGGTCAATTCAGCCCTTAAGGTATTGTTGAGCCAACGGGAGCAGGACAAGAAAGCCTTTAAGGAAAATGTGTTATCTTCCGTTAAAGAGCTGGTCATGCCTTACTTCAAGGATTTGAGAAAAACGGACTTGACCTCGCAACAACTGACTCTGGTCAATATTCTGGAATCCAACCTGGAAAACATCATATCTCCTTTTGTCGGTAACCTGGCGTCACGATTCTTAAATCTGACCCCCACGGAGATTCGGGTGGCCGGTTTGATCAAAGACGGCAAGAAAAATAGAGACATCGCCCAGATGTTGGGACTCTCAGAAAACACGGTCATCTTTCATCGGGCCAATATTCGCGGAAAACTCAAGCTGAAGAACAAAAAGGCGAACCTCAGATCCTACCTCCTCTCGTTGAACCGGTAAGACCGGCGCACAGGATGCGGAGGGCGCATCAAACCAAATGATGGATTAAAGTAGGGCTCAACGTGTATATAAAAGAACATATCAAAGCCTTGACCCCTTATCTACCACCCCTGGAAGGTCGGGCCTCAGAAGGCAAGTATACCCTATTGGACTTTAACGAAAGAACGGCGCCGCCCGGTCCGGCGGTGCTTAATGCCCTCCGGAATTTTATCGATTCCGGAGCCGTCCAGGCATATCCCGAATATGGCGACTTGGAGGCTAAGATCGCCAACTACGCTGAAGTTCCGGCTGGCCAAGTAATGGTCACCAACGGGTCTGACCAGGGAATTGAGATCATCTACCGGGCCGGCGTAAACTTCGGTGATGGAGTAATTATCCCCTCACCCAGCTTCGCCATGTTCTACCAGGTGGCCGGGGTTGAAGGGGCCAGGCTCATCCGCCCTAGCTACCACGAGGACCTGTCATTCCCCGCCTCGGATGTCCTGGCCGCGCTCAATCCGGGGGTCAAACTGGTGGTTGTCGTTAGCCCGAATAATCCTACCGGATCTGTGGCCTCGGAGGAGCAGGTCAGGGCTATCCTGGATAAGGCGGCCGGCCTGGGCGCGGCAGTCCTGTTAGACGAAGCCTATTTCGAGTTCCACCGCCAGTCTTTGAAGCACCTGATCGTCTCTTATCCCAATCTGTTCATTATCAGAACATTTTCAAAGGCGTTTGGGCTTCCTTCTTTACGAGTCGGGTACGTTATCTCCCGGGAAGAGAACATCAAAGAGCTTCTCAAAATCAGGGGACCATACGACGTCAATATGCTGGCTCGAGTGGGGGTCATGGCGGCGCTCGATCATCTTGACTATGTTCAAGAATACGTTCAGGAGGTGATGGGTCGGTCCAAACCCTTGTTGGAATCGTTTTTTGATCAACACGGGGTGAGTTACTATCCCTCGTGGGCCAATTTTATCACTTTTAGGCCACCGGACCAGATGGCTGCGTTCGAGGCCCTCAAATTACAAGGTATCCTGGTTAGACCCAGATCCGGTCCCTGCATTGACGGAACGTTGCGAGTGAGTTTGGGAACCGTCCGGGAGACCCGGCTCTTTATGGATGCGTACAAGCATTACCTGACCCATGGGACTGAATAACCAGGGATACCGGTTAAACTGGCCTGGTCTGATTCCTAGTCCCGGCACCCGGAAAAAAGCCCGGCCGGTAGAGAACGCAGAGGTTTTTGAGCTTATAGTGGTTTTTTTTCCCTATTAACGGGATGAGATAAATCACCACGTCTAACAGCTTAGGAATCTCTACATTCTCTTCTTCCTGTCCGCCTCGATTAGGCTTTAAGATGGCTGGGGGGCAAGGTGAGGTTTTAATTCTGGAGTGCTACAGATCGGGAGAAAAAATTTAATCCTGGGGCATTTAGCCGTCATAGCCACCAGATGGTGGATTGGTTGGCGATTGAAACGCACTCAGTACATCTCAATCGCAACCCATCCAAATCATTTTACCGAAACTGTTTTTCCCGCCTAAAAGACTCAGTTATCAAACCTGAAATTTTTTGACAATCACTTCGAGTTGTCCCGCCACCTTGGCCAATTCGGATGCTGCCGCGTTGACCTGCCGGGCGCTGGTGTTGCTGTCCGCAGCGGCGTAGCTGACGCCGTGAATGTTGGCTGAGGCTTCATTGACGCCACGCGCGGCCTCACCGACATTTTGAGACATGTCATTGGCCCCCTTAGCCACCTCGGAGATGGATCCGGCGATGTCGTTTACTCCGGAAGCCGCTTGAGAAACGTTGGAAGAAATTTCGTTGGCCGCCTTGGTCTGTTGTTCTACCGAAGAGGAAATGAGGTCCACCGATTCACTGATGGTGGTTATGATGTTTGAGACCTCTTTTATGACCTTCACCGCCTCCTGCGTGTTTAGTTGCACTCCTTCTATCTTATTGGCAATATCTTCTGCCGCCTGAGCGCTCTGATTAGCT
>JADFYC010000273.1 GCA_015233295.1 Deltaproteobacteria bacterium
CCACAGTCACCAGACCTGGCTTAGGCAAGTCGTGATAGGTATCTTGTTTGACCACTGCGACCACTCCCGGCTTCAAGCCCAATTCCACCCGGATCCCGCCCTGCTCAGGCTGCGGTTCCGTCCGAAAGGTAGAAACCACATGGGATTGGGGATATTGCTGCGGCTTTGGCGGAGTAGTTTTAATCTGAATGGGTAATTCGATAATGACCCGCGTCGGGTTTTGGAGTGGTGACACTTTCGGCGTATAATTGCTGTTAAAAATCATTCTTAATTCGAACACGTTCTTCTGGCTCCAGGGGATGATCTCCTGGAGAACTGGCTTGCCGGCCGGGTCTGGATCCGTTTTGACCCCTGCTGCGGCCCCGGCCAAGGTGGAGCTGAACCATAAGGCCATCAGGGGCAACGAGTTACTTAGAAATTTAAATAATAGTCAATCTAAGCCTCCGGAGTCATTAACCCGCAACTACGCAACCCGTAACCCGCAACATCTTTTATTAGGAGACAGCCGTGAAATACCGGATAGCCACGTTTAACACCAATTCCATCCGGGCCAGATTGGACATCATCCTGACCTGGCTGGCCCAACACCGACCCAACGTCATGTGCCTTCAGGAAACCAAGGTCCAGGATGAGGATTTCCCCATCGAGACGATCATACAGGCGGGTTACCAGGCTGTTTTCAAAGGACAAAAAAGCTATCATGGGGTAGCTACCCTGTGCTTGAGCCAACCGGACGAGGTGAGTTGGGGGCTCGGCGGAGATGACCGTGAGGCCGATGTCCGCCTGCTTACCGTCCGGGTGGATGGGCTTCGAGTGGTGAATACCTATATCCCTCAAGGCCGGGAAGTGGGCACGCCTCACTTTGCCTATAAACTTAATTTTTTTAAGCGATTAGGCGAATACTTCCAGGCTGGTTTCTCCCCTCAAGAACTCCTGATTTGGGCTGGGGACTTAAACGCGGCACTGACGGATGAAGATGTTTACGATCCCAAACGTCTGGCCGGGCAGGTCTGCTTTCATCCTGATGAACAGGCAGCCCTGAAGGCAGTGACCCAGTGGGGCTTAGTGGACGTCTTTCGCCGTCACCATCCGGAGGGCCGGGCCTTTACCTTTTGGGATTATCGGTTACCCAAGTCGGTCGACCGGAATCTAGGCTGGCGGATTGATTATATTTGGGCCACCGGGCCTTTGGCCGAACGCTCCACCGACGCCTATGTGGACTTAGAACCCCGCCGGATGCCCAAACCTTCCGACCACACCTTCCTGGTCGCGGACTTCGAACTCTAAACTCAATCTCCGACCAGCGGATCAGGTTATACCCGGTCATAATTGTCCCTTTTGAATCAGGGACCATGGCTAATTTGACGTCCTGTGGCTTCGCACCCAGACAACAAGTTGTCTGGGCCACCCTCCTTCATTCCCAGGATATGACTTCCATGGTCATCGTCTCCATTGTGGCCGTGTAGGGGCTATATTAGGCCCTGAGCGGGCCCCAATGGCCTTGTCCAGCGTAAGGGAAGAAATTGGATGGGTCTACAAAAGATCTGATAAATTAAGATGGAACGGGAAAGGGGAGGAGGTTAGGGGTTTTTTAGGATATCGTGCTTACCGATTCTTCTTAACATGCATATTTCGCCCTCAATTCTGAAGGTATACCGGTAGGCTGCGCTAATCGGGACTTCCCAAGTATTTTTGATGCCTTCCATCTTATTAATATTTAACGATGGGTAATGTGGGTTCTGAGCCAAGAACCTTAGTTGCTTTTCCGTCTGCTTTTGAATCTGAGGGGCAACTTTTGAAAGTCATCTTTGAATTGGTCGGAGCGTCTCAGGATCATAAGTGTGACGGACTCAAGAGTTGAGCTCTTTTATTAGATCATCAACATTATCAAGTTCCTTGTATCGTCCCGCTGCGATATCTCGATCAGCCTCTTTTTCCTTTTCCTGCCACTCCTTAGTCCAAAACCATTTCTGGTCTTCCGGCACATCCTTGGGCATATAATCTACAAAGATAGAGGAATCGTCATTATCGGTTTTAGGATACTCCTTCTGGTGAAGATATTGGAGCAAGGCTTCCCTGAAAAGCTCGCTTCGGGTGCGGCCTTCCTCTTTGGCCAATTCATCAATTGTAGCCAGGAATTCAGGCCGTACAGAGGTGGTGATTGGTTTGGTCCGTCTCATTCTTGTTTCCACAACCTTATGAAGAAATTTGAGATATAACCCAACCTGCTGATTATAATTATATCATACCGGTAGAAAAGATGTCAACGGAAATGGAAATCCGCCGCGATAGGTTGTCCACCATCCATAGCGCAGTATCATAGAGTTCACTCTATTCGTCTGTCAAGAAAGACAAATCCGTAACCCGTAACTCGTTACTCTTCATGCCGCATCAGCACCTTAATCACTCCTTTTTGCCAGGCGAAGTTGAAGGCCTGTTCGGCCTGCTGAAACGAGAAGACCCGGGTGATCAACGGAGCGACCTCGATCAACCCCCGGCTGAGGAGCGCCAAGGCCGGAGCAAAGGGGCCGCACCTGGAACCAACCAGAGTCACCTCATTAACCACCACCCGAGTCATGTCCAGGAGCACCGGTTTGATGTGGGTGCTTTTCACGAAAATCAGGCCTCGTGGTTTAATGGCGTCCAACGCCGTGCTCAAACCCGGCACCGACCCAGACGCTTCCACCACGACATCAAAGCCCTTTTCCTCAAAGCCTTCTCTCTGATGAGTGATGACACCGACGTGGCGGACGATGTCCAGCTTGTCTTCATGCCGCCCCACCAGATGGACTTCGGCCCCGGTCAGGCGAAGAACCTGGGCGGCTAGCAACCCGATGCGGCCATCTCCGACGACCAGGGCGCGGGAGGTTGGCCGGATGTGAACCTGATCGGGCATCTCCACCATGGCGGCCAACGGTTCGGTAAACACCGCCGCGGCATCGGGGACCTGATCCGGGACCAGGTGCAGGTTGGCTTCAGGTAAAACCAGGTAGTCAGCGAAGCAACCCGGCCGGCCCAGGATGCCGATGGCCGTGCGGGAGGGACAATGACGAGCATCAAATCTCCGACACTGGTCGCACCGGCCGCACCCCACGTTGATATCTCCTACCACCCGGCGTCCGATCAGGCTGTGGTCATCCGCCTCCTCTACCCGGCCGACAAACTCATGGCCCAGCACGCCGGAAAAGCCGTGGTAGCCTTGGGTCAGCTCGAAGTCAGTCCGGCAAAAGCCACTCATTAACACCTTGACCAGGGCTTCGCCCGCCGGTCGTACCGGCCGGGGCACTTCCCGCAGTGATAATTTTCCGTCGTACACCAACCCCAACATATCAGTATCTCCTGTCGATCACGTAGTTAATGCTCAACATGGCGACCTAGAGCCAGGTCTTTATTTTGGTTCCGATGGCCCTGGCTTCGGCCATGATCGCGTCTTGATCCAAGGTTAGGACCCGGCCGTTTTCCATGACCAGTCGGCCGTTGATGATGACCGTAGTTACTTCTCCTCCTGTCGCGGAATAGACCAGATGAGACGATAGATTGTACAACGGAGTGAGGTGGGGGTGATCCATGTCGAGAATAATTACGTCGGCTTTCTTGCCTTTTTCCAGGCTCCCGATCTGATGGGCCAGACCAAGAGCTGCCGCAGAGCCGTTGGTGGCCATATCCAGCACTGTCCCGGCCCCCATCACCGTTGGATCTTTAGTCGCCAGCTTATGGAGTTTCGCTGCAATATCCATCTCCTGGAACATATTCAAGTTGTTGTTACTGGCGCAGCCGTCCGTACCTAGGCCGACGGCCATCCCCCGCTGGAGCATCTTGGGCACCGGGGCTACTCCATTGGCCAGCTTCATATTGCTTTCCGGATTGTGGGCTACCCGGACCTGCCGCTCCGCGAGCAAGTCGAGTTCATCATCGGATACGGCTACCACATGATCTGCCAAAAGGTGAGGGCCCAGGACGCCCAACCGTTCCAGATGGCGGATCGGGGTGGCGCCGTGTTGTTCCAACGACTGAGCCACTTCAGCCTCGGACTCGGACAGGTGGGTGATCATCATCACATTCTCACGTCTGGCCATGTCCATGGCCTTGAGAAACAGGTCTTCGCCGCAGGTATAAACGGAATGGGGTTCGATGGCGGGAGTGATGAGATCGTGGCTCTTATATTCTTGGATGAGCTCTAAAGTGTAGTCGAACCCGCGTTCAATCGGTCCGTAGTTCGGTGAAGGAAAGTCATAGATGACTTCACCCACAACCGCCCTGATTCCAGCCTGTTCTGCTGCTCTGGCGACTTCCTTTTCAAACAGATACATGTCACAAAAAGTGGTAGTGCCGGACTTGATCATCTCCAGGCAGGCCAGCAGAGAACCGATATAAACAGCGTGTCCGTCCAGTCGGGCCTCGCCGGGGAAGATGTAGTTGTTCAGCCACTCCATCAAGGGAAGATCATCGGCCAGGCCTCGGAACAGGGTCATGGCCGCATGGGTATGAGCATTGATCAGACCGGGCATAACCAGGTGCCCCTGGGCCGGGATAACATACTTTGGTTTCAGGTGGCTGGGCGGCTCCCCCGGTCCAACATCGGTGATGGCATCTCCAGTAATGGCCAGGTAGCCTGGTTGATAAGTGTTTCCGCGGTCATCCAGGGTTAGGACGGCACCGGACTTGATCAAAATATCGCAAGCGGTTTCCATATGTTGTGGCTCCGTTAAAATTACTCGGTCGAGAATTGGAGAAAAAACCTAATCGTGGAGGCACAGAGAATTGTTGCCTTCTCGATGCGCTCCATCGATACGGGGTCAAAATTTATGGACAGGAAGACTTTTCCGGCCCGGTGGACGGATGGGCTAGTTACAAACGGGGCAGAAAAGTGGCCATCAATATCAGCCTCAACCCTTTGAGGTTACAAATCATCATTTTAATATAACACATAAAATATCTAAATGGAATGAATGTACAAAAATAATGAATAAAATCAAAATGATATACACAAACTATGTGTTAAAATGCAGTCATTGTATGATGTTACAGAATCTACACTTATTATTGTGTGTAGTATTTAATAATAATATTAATAAATTAACCTGTAAAGACCATTTTTATTATTGACATATTGTACGGTCATTGGTATACATGGACACTCCTTGACCATTAAGCCGCTTAATAAAATCACGGCAGAGGAGGTTTATAATGGCGAATACTAGTGTTAATAGACTTAAATTGTTTGTACTTATTGTTCTTTTTACCCCGTTTATCTTTTTCGGCCAATCCCTGGATAACCGGCGGCACCGTC
>JADFYC010000274.1 GCA_015233295.1 Deltaproteobacteria bacterium
CTGAAAGTCGTCTCCAAAAAATCAACGGGGATATCCTGGAACTGAAAAAAAGACGTGATCGTCTGACTCTGAAGCTAAGTTCTTTCCTCAACAATCAACTTCGAACCCTAGACTTGGATAAGGAACTCCAGGCCCTGGAACCTAAGCTGACTGAAAAGATCACCTATCTAAAAACCACCCCTCAAGACCGCGATTCGGCTCCCGATGAACCGGAAGAAATCAACGAGGACGACGACTCTGAAGGAGACTACGGCCATCTTGTTTCAGGTTAACCCCCAATGCGGATCATTGTGAAGGATTCACCTTCTGTATTAATCTCGGATAAGACATTAATCTCCGCATAACATTTCGGGATAGTTTAAAATGGTCTCTCTGACCCTAGATCAAATTTCAATGTTTATGAAATTCCCAATAGATCAATGCCGGGCGTGGGCCTCCGCTATTTTACCAGATAGCTCAAGACATGAAGAATTATCAGAACGATACGACATAGATGATGCTTTTAGGATAATCTTCTGTGGAGTATTAGCGGCTCACTTCACTGTACCTGAATCAAACCGGATCATTAACGAAATCTGGCCGGCTCTGGTTGCTCACAGACTACTGCCCGGCTTGGCCGTCCAGGGTGACAACGGGGACCCCTTTGATCTGGTCATTTCGAAGGTTGAATTGCCTGATTATGCTAACGGATACCTATTGGCCATTACGGCTGACTTTAATTACCTGGAGGCTCGTTATTTTCCTAGCGGTTCCAGATTGGTCCACCCTGATACCTGTGATACACTCATAGAACCTTCATTTTGCTCTTCCTTCCTCTTACCGGTTCCCTACTCCGTTAATATTGAAAAAGAAACGGGTTCGGAAGTGCCATTAACGCAGAGTCCGGTCCGGTTTGTCCGGTGTGTTGTTTACCTCAGTAATTTGGTTCGATATGTCGTCCGGAATGTGCACAGGCAACTAGAAAAACAGACCGGCCTGAACACGAATACAGTACACGGAGTAAAAGGGCTTTAATTCGCCATCCATTACGAGGCCTTGGGCCGTGGAACGGTTTTAGCCTGATCAGAGAAAGGCCCTATTACAGACGTCAAGAGGCCGCTTTGGAAAGGCTAACCCAATGGACTAGAACCACCTTACCGCCGGCCTGGGTCACATTTCTTTTCCTTGTTCAGTCTTCGTTCAGCCTTCATCACTATAGACTTTCACCCCGCGGGTCGAGCCTGGCCGAAGGATATTTCTCTTCAAATGACGGCCCGGACTGATTTCAGGAGCACAACTAGCCGTCAGTCGCCTTGACAAGGAGATAACCTATGGAGAATCCAAAAAAATACTCAGGGAAGAAAAGACTTCCATCCGATTACCTGGTCTTTCCGCTGGATGTACCCGACGTGAAGGCAGCCCGGAGGTTGGTGGCGGCCTTAAAAGATGATGTGGGATTATTCAAGGTGGGGTTGGAACTATTTGTAGCTGCCGGGACGGAGGTAATCAAGCTAGTTACCGACGTCGGCCCGGAAAAACTTTTTCTTGACTTAAAGTTCCACGACATCCCGGCCACAGTTAAAGGCGCCGTGGCTTCCTCCGCGTCATGGGGAGCAACCTTTGTCACGGTTCATTGTGGTGGGGGATTGAGTATGTTGCAGGCCGCCGCTGCCGCCGCAAACCAGGTTAAGGTGTTAGGGGTCACAGTCCTGACCAGCCTGGATAGCCACGACTTGCGTGACCTGGGGCTTCGGGATGAACTGACCCACCCGGCCAGCCTGGTCATGCATCGCGCTCGCCTGGCCATAAAAGCGGGATGCGCCGGAGTGGTTTGTTCCGGGAGAGAGGTGGCTGGCGTAAGGCAGGAGGCCGGTCCGGACTTCATCACTATGGTCCCAGGCATTCGTCCGGGCTGGGAAGGCGGGTCATCCGACGATCAAAAAAGAATTGTTACGCCGGCCATGGCCGTGCGAGACGGCGCCGACTACCTGGTGGTGGGGCGCCCCATCCGCTCCGCGGCCGATCCTGCGGACGCGGCCAAAAGGATCGCCGAGGAGATTGCCACCGCCCTTATTTGATTTTTTTGAGTTGATTCTTAGCCGACGTGACCAGATTGGATTTAGGGAAATTCTTGATCAGTTTTTCCAGGATTAGTTTGCAACTCATCTTGTCACCCAGGCTGTAAAATGACATAGCTTGTTTATATAGGGCGTCCGGGGTCTTTCCCGATTTGGGATGATCTTTGATGACTTTCTGATATTCTAAGATCGATTCCTCGTATTTGTTTTGATTGTAATATGACTCGCCGATGTAGAAATGAGCGGCAGGCGCTTTTTTGTCGTTAGGGTTCTTGGCCAGGTAGGCCCGAAATGCGGCCATAGCCGATTTATAGTCCTTTTTTTCGTAAAGCTGCATACCCTGGCCAAACTCATCAGTGGCCGGTACTGAGGCCGGTGCCGACGGGGTCTTGGCTTCCTTTTTGGTCGGAGCTTGCTCGGAATCGGCAGGCGCTTCTTCGTCCTTAGATTCCAATACGACCGGGGCCGCCGGTTTTGGCGCCTGTTGTTTGGCGACGGCAGCCGTCTTCTGGGGCGGTGCCTGCTTTGGCAAAGGCAGCGAGGACTGAACATCAGGTTTTTTGACTGTTGTTGGAGGTACCCTAGGGGCAGACATGGCCGGGGCTGCGACAGGAGCCTGAGGCGGGGCCATTGCCCGCTCGTGCGTCGGAGCACTGGAACCGGTGTCGGCATTAAGAGCCCTCTCCAGTTCAGTTACCCGCCTATCCAGGTCTTGCTTATCGTCCTCCAGTTTCTTGACTTTATTCCCCAGGAACGACGCATCTTCGCCTCCGCCACCACCACCTTTGGAGCCGTGTTCAAGGACTTCCACCTTCCCGGAAGTCTTGGCCAGCCGGGATTCAACTTCATCCAGCCGGGCGCCCAATTCGGCCTGTCGTTTCCGAATAGACTCGGCCGAGCCGCCCATCTCCCGCGCGTTATCCATTTGGCCTGACTGGATGTCCTTTACCTGCATTTTTAAGTCGGATACGTCCCGGCTGAGTTCGATCGTTCGGGCACTCAAATGGTCTTGCCGTTCCGACGTTCCGGCGCAACCAGATAACAGGGTGACGGCCGCAAAGAACGAAAGGACTGTTCCAGCCCAGGTGTAACCGGGGCTCCGGCCGTTACTAGTGTCTCTACCAGGGTAGTTTATTCTTCCTTCACTCTCCATCGCCTTCACTCCCTTGCCAGAGCGTCTCCTCAATCAATTTCGCGGGGCCACCGCAGTAATATCTTAGGCTCAATGACAGACCTGGATTGAAAGCCTTATGCAAATTTAGTTTCCAGGCCGGCTTTGTTTGGGTAAAACTCACCGATGGACCGGCCGGCCGTAAAGTAATTATGCCGGGCCGGAACCACCGGTGTTGAGACCTGCTACGGATCAAAGACAGTATTACTTGCCCGTGATTACAAATTGCGCTCTTCTGTTTTTAGACCAAGCCCCTTCATTATGGGCCGGATCCAACGGCCGTTCCTTTCCGTAACTAATCGTGGACAGACCGCTGGCTGACGCGCCTAATGAAATCATGTACTGCTTGGCGGCGGCAGCTCGTCGTTCGCCTAAGGCCAGGTTGTATTCGACCGTGCCTCTTTCGTCGCAGTGACCTTCAACCTTCACCCTCATTCCGGGGTTGTCCTTCATGAATTGGGCTTTTTTACTCAAAATGTCCTTGGCGTCGTCCGTCAATGTGGCGTCGTTATAACCGAAAAGGATGTTTTGATTCTCGAACATCTCTTTCTGGGACATTTCTCTTAAGCGGGCTTCTTCTTGAAGCTTGGACTCCCGCAAAGCCCTCTCCCTCTCCATTTCTCTACGGCGCGCTTCATCAGCATCCTCCCTACTAGAAGATGATTTCATAGATTCATCACCTTCTTTTTGGACTTGCTTCTTGGAGCAGGCGCTAAGAGTAAATAAGGACCCCAGCACAAACAGGGCGACTAGTAGCCAGGTCGCGAGTTTTTTCGGCATCAAAGTTTCACCTCCTTTCAATAAAGTGACTAACTAAATGAATCCTCTTTTTAACCAAAGAGCAAAATACGGCCGAAGCCGCAACAAAAAAAGCACCAGCCCAAGCTGCGGCGGGTGGTCGGAATTAACTTAGCGACTTGTAAATCTTAGGCCCTCTAAAAGCGTGGGTTTGTCTAATTTATGGAAAAATCGTCTACTTTCCAGCCGGGCCCCAGTTCGGAGCAGACTGTTCCCCCGGCATGGTGGTTACCTGCATGGGGTTATCACCATTGGCCCGCATCATGTAGATCTGAGCCGCACCGGCTCGGCCGGAGCTGAACGCAATCATGCTTCCATCGGGTGACCAAGCCGGCTCTTGATTGTCGCCGCGTCCCGTAGTCAACTGGGTGACCCCCGATCCTTCCGGAGAAACTGAAAATATATTGAATCCATTGGGGCTCTTGCCGGTATAAGCTATCCGATCACCCTTCGGGGACCAGCTCGGGGCGGTATTGTAGTCACCGGAAAAGGTGATCCGGTGCTGATTGGATCCATCTACATCCATGACATAGACCTGGGGTCCACCACTCCGATTAGAGACGAAAGTTATTTTCCGGCCATCCGGGGAAAAGCATGGTGAGACGTCTATGCCCCGATGATCGGTTAATTTCTTCAGTACGCCGCCGTTAGTGTCTACCAAATAAATATTGGGCGACCCATCCAGGTTCATGGATATGGCCAGGGTGTTCCCGTCAGGAGACCAGGCGGGCGAAATGTTTAAGCTGGCCCTGGTCGCCAGTTTTCGCTTGGCCCCTGAAGAGGTATCTTGAATGTAAATAGATGGTTGCCCCGAGGCATAAGAAGCATAGGCGATGCGCCGTCCATCCGGTGCCCATCTGACCGAAAGAGAGATGGAATTCAAGTCGGTCAATTGTCTGACTTCGCTCCCATCAAAATCGGTGACGTATATTTCCTTGTTGCCCCGACGGGCTGAAACAAAGGCGATCTTGGCGTCAAAGAAACCTTTTCGTCCCGTCAACGCCTCCATGATATCATTAGCCAGACGGTGAATAATCCGCCGGTGGTCCTTGACATCACCAGTATATCGTTTGCCCAGGACTTGAGAACCCTTAAACACATCGTAAAGTCGGGCTTCCACCACCAGGTCTGAGCCCCGGACTTCATATGTTCCTTTGACCAGCATCTCAGCCCCGATAAATGACCAATCACGGAAGGAAATTTCACTGGCATTCATTCCGGCGGATCCGGACTTCTCAACAA
>JADFYC010000275.1 GCA_015233295.1 Deltaproteobacteria bacterium
AAGTAGGCTGATCGCCGGAATAGGCCTCATCCAGGAGGACATAACTGTCGCGGGGTCAGAAGGCCTGTCCCGGTATTCTTAGTCTCAGAATCTATTGTTTCATCGAGGTGGGGCTTCAGGTCAAGTCATCAGTTGACTGAAGCAGATGACGGCAGGAAATTCTTCCGTCACTTCATCCGGACCGTCAAAATTGTTCCGGGCCTTGTGGAAAACGTGATCAAGTCCCCAGGTCCGGGCAGTTCTGAGTACTTCGAGATCATCATCCACAAACATGGTCCGGTTATTAGAGAATCCGACTTCTTTCTTGATCCCGTCCCAAAACCGTGGATCTTCTTTGGGGTAACCGATATCAGAAGAAGAGATCATAGAGTGAAAATAACGGTCTAACCCGGTTCGGGCCATCTTGATGGCAATGGTTTTGGGATGGGCGTTGGTCGCTAAGTGGAGGCTCTTGTTTCGAGACAGCACGTAGTCCAAAAACTCGGTCACACCGGGAAGTACCGCCACTCGATGGCTGAGCTGGTTTTTTAGTTCGACTATGTCCAGTCCCAAGGTTCTACTCCAGAAATCAATATCGGTCCAATTCAGGGTCTTCTCTTGTGATTTATACAAGGAAAACAAGTGGTCCTTAGCTTCGTCCAAAGACAGACCGTTCTTGGCCGCGTATTCACGGGGTACGGCCTTCATCCAGAAATAATTGTCAAAATTTTTGTCTAGGAGCGTCCCGTCCAGGTCCAATAGAACACACTCCAGGTCATCCCAAATAACCATAGGTTTATTCATCCTTTTATCGTAAATGTCAACCGGCAGGCTGCTACTCGGTCCGGCGATTTATCGGGTCGTGGCCTGCGGAGTATTGTGAAAATAATATTCAAAATGAAATATCACGTTCGGGGGAAAATAGCAAGATGGCTGGACCGAATATAGGCTTTTCTTTGATTTATAAGTTGGTCATAACAGTTTGAAGATGCTTTATAAATAGATTCGTACCGGTTTTATAGGTCCAACGAGAGGAAGAAAAATTTTAGCCTGGTCGTCACGGTTCAGCCGACGTGAGGGCCGGATAGAGTGTGCCCCGTTGAAGTTAAGTGAAAGCTGTATGCCGATACTTGGCTGGGTGCCGATTTTTGTCACTGACAGACGAAAATAAGTTATCCGGGACTAATATAATCTAATGACTGTAAACGATGCCGAGCTCTCTGACGCCTTAGCTATCACATTGATATACCTGATAAAATAAGATAGCGGCCGGTCTCCTGGCCGGATTTGGCCGGGATATGACAACTACTTGACAAATCTGTAAATTTGAGTATATAAAAACAAACATCCGGCTTCCTGGATAAGCTGAATGCCGATCCCTGGTATCGGCCGCTGGCTACCCCAAATCGAATCTTCCGGGCTTTTCGGCCAGACGGGAAATAAGACTGCTTTCTCAATCTGTTATCTGATAGATAACGGGGAGTCTTTCTTTTTTCTCTGTGTGGCATTATAATTGCGTAAATTTTTCGAATGGCCCAGGTCCTATCCTACTCAAAAACCATACCTGGATGTGATTGGGCCGGGTCGTTTGAAGCCTCCAGACAACGTGGCTTGGGGCTAGCTCAAATTTGAGCTATCCGGAGTAATGTCTGATTGGTTCAGTGGTTTAATCCCAAGTTGACCGGACCACCCCTTTTTCCTGTCTATAAAACATGATGTTTCGGGTCTAAGTATGGATGCACTGCTGGAGCGGATTACTGATCCTCAGGCTGTCAATGAGGCCGGCCTGGGTTTTTTATTTGAGTGGCTGGTTGGCCGATTTGGCTCAACTGAAGCCAAGGTCCGCCGGGAACTCTCTGCTAAGAATTTTGACCTGGAAGATCAGTCCCTTCTTTTGGCAGCGACCAAATCTTGGTATAAGTACGATTATCCCTTGTCTCTCCCGCAGGCCAGGAATATTATCCAGTTGGCTTCCATTAACCGCCGCAAGTTTCCATTATACCGGTTGATCCACTCTAACTCATTTTTACTGATCAAGACCACCTGGCTCCTGGAGCACTCACCCTATTTCTTGATGCTGGGTGATCAAACCAAAGAAGACCATGACCGGTTCATCCTTGATTTCAGCAGCAAGTATGATCGACAATTCCTGAGACGGGTCCATGAATTGGACCGCCTGACGCCCCAGACCGACCCCTTTCAACTTCTCAGTGCCGGGTTTTGGGAAAATCGCTTCTGGGATCCCCTGGATCAGATCCTGGACGTGTACTACCGGAACATTAGAGGCATTGAATTGTCTTTTGATTTCCACCCATTTAACGTTACCAGATTATTGCCGGAGGAGCTTTCACCTTCCCGCAGGGCTTTGATTCGGAGCCTGGTGGACCGGGCCGGGATAGTCTTGTCCATCCATTCACCCATCGTCGGTCCATATTTCCCTAAGCCGAACCCCCGTCTAGGAAAGCAACATTTTGCCAATCCCGGAAAAAAATTAAACCTGATCAAAGAGACTATCCAGTTGGGCCTGGACATCAAGGCCAAGACCGTCGTGGTTCACGCGGTCGATTTGGATCAAGACCGGAACATGGCCGAGCTGGTCAAGTACGCTACTCGGGGAGCGATCCACGTCACCTTCGAAAATTACTGTGATACAAAAGATAAACAAACGACTCAAAGGTATCTGGACTTCATCTCCAGGATAAAATCTCATCTAACCGAGCAGGAGGCGGCGAACAATTTCGGCATCACCTTTGACAGCGGCCACATTAATATTGAGGGCGAAGATCCGGTAAAGGCCGCGGTGCGGGTTGGGAAGTGGGTGGTTAAAAACAAAATCTTTCTCCACGTACATGCCACGGATAACTATGGTCAGTTGCTCTATTCGCCGCCCAATTTCAGCGCCGACGTCCACAGCAACGTGGCCGGAAAAGGGATCAACAATGAAATGATCATTAAGATTTTCCGGTCGATGGGCCTTGATATGGAGGTCGTTGCCGAACAGATTCAACCACTCTCAAAGGAGGATATTCGAGTCATTGATCAGGCCAAAAAATGTCGGCTGGATCTTCCCTTCGAGAAGTTGGTATCCCTGGGCCGGGAGCGTCTGGCTGATACCCGTCCGGGAAATATGATCCAGGCAGATGAAAAACAAGAAGATGCTTATCTGTTCATGGTCGGCCTGGATGGAGAGCAAGCCTTGCGCGAGCATTTGATTCTTAGGCGGATCCAGGAGAAAAAGTATCTGTCCACGGAACAAGCAAAACAGGCATCAATTGACTTAATGAAAATGCCTTTGGAGAGCCGGGCCAACATAATTGAATACTTAGATGAATTTTTATACCCCATTCATTGGGAAACCGGAGTGGCGGAAAAACGTGAAATAGACCTGATCTGTCAAAATATCAGCGGCGCCTTGTTCGGCGCGATCAACAATGAACACCTGTCGAGAATCTTTTCCAAGACCAAGACCTTCGCCAAAGGCGAGGTTATCTGTCGGCAAGGAACTGTCGGGGAGGAGATGTATTTCATCAAGGTCGGCCGGGTGCGGGTGGTGGTCGACGAAGTGGACATGGCCCAGTTGGGGGTAGGGGAGCTGTTTGGAGAGATTAGCCTGTTTTATAATATTGCCCGGACCGCGTCGGTGGTGGCCGACCAAGACGGGACTTTAATCGGGATATTGTCCAGACGCACGTTTGAAAAAATGATGGAGGAAGAGAGTGACCACGTTCGGTCCCTGATCTATCGGCTCTACCTTTTTCTGCCGCAAAGATTACGGAACCTAAACGAAAAATACAAATCGGCGGTAGCTACCTTGAGGCAGCTCTTTGGACACAACCTGTCGGAACAGGAGTTGCGGGACAACGCCGAAAGTGATATGAATCTTTTCAAAGTCTTGCCTGCCGATATTTTGGGTCAGGATCTCGGCCGGTTGTTTAGTCACGAAAAGGTTTTTCCGGCTGGGGCGGTAGTCTTTCTCCAAGGGGAAACCGGAGACGGCGCTTATTTGGTTGATAGTGGCCGTCTGACTGTGATGGGGACGTACAACGAAGAAAAAATACCCTTAGGCGACATAAAGGAAAATGAAATATTTGGGGAAATGTCCTTGATCGATCATAAACCCCGCTCCGCCACGGTCACCGCACTTGTTGACACGCGGGTGAAGTTCTTGCCCAAGAAAGAATTCGCCCAGTTGATGGATGAGAAGTCCAGTTTGACTTTTAGATTTATGTCTTCGATTAGCTTGAATATGTTTCGGCACATTCAACGCCTCGATTCCGGTTATGCCAAACTTAAGACCGGCTTTTTGACTAGCCCGGTCCTCAGAGACGATGAATCATAGGCGATCAGCCACGGTTTGCCACCCCCGGCAATAGTGATGACCATCCATATCCGGCTGTCTCGATGTCTCGGGCAATGGGGCGGAAAACGGATTACCCTGTTTTCTCGATCCAAGAGCCGGCCGCTCCCGATGAATTCCTGCATCCAATCCCTGGTTGA
Source organism: Deltaproteobacteria bacterium (assembly GCA_015233295.1). Taxonomy (GTDB): domain Bacteria; phylum Desulfobacterota; class JADFXK01; order JADFXK01; family JADFXK01; genus JADFXK01. The sequence continues at coordinate 4,477 of JADFYC010000275.1, forward strand.
AGTTTATTGACTTAAAACAATGGAGATGCGCTCCAACCATTCGGCCTTAGAGCCGGTGAAAGGCGGCTATCTATGGACAACTTTACGAACGAAATAAACCGTACCGCTGAATTGTTCAAACAGGGGTTTTCTTGTACCCAGGCGGTGTTCGCCGGATTCGGTGAGCGTTACCATATAGACAGAGAAATCGCCTTGAAGTTGGGTCGGGGATTTGGCGCCGGAATGGGCCTGGGTCTAACCTGTGGGGCGGTCATCGGGGCCGGCCTGGTCCTGGGGTTTGCCGGCGGCGGAGTCGAGGAAAATGACCGCCGGGCCAGATACGGGTGCTATGATGCGATTAGGGATTTTGTTTCTCGTTTTGAGGCCCGGTACGGGACGATCAGGTGCAATGATTTGTTAGGTGTAGACATGAGTACCGAAGTGGGGCGAAAGGAAGCCCAAGAGAAAAATTTATTCGCCGGTGTTTGCTCTGAAATCGTCCAGAACTCCTCCCGGATTTTAGCTGAATTGATTCAACCATAGTCAAATGTCTGCCAATGTGATTGACTTAAGAAACGGACAAACGCGCAACCAGTAACAAGCAACCGGCACCAGACGCTCCTGCGTGGCCAGACTATATACGGCGCATAGATGAAAGCTATGTCTCTAAGCCGGATTGATTGATAATAACTATTGGAACTATCCTTCAGTATATGATAGTTACGAAAAAAGAAAGAAAACATCCGGACCATTCCCGATAGCCGGGACGCGCTTGGTCTTC
>JADFYC010000276.1 GCA_015233295.1 Deltaproteobacteria bacterium
TCTGAGGGCTGGAAACAAGCATAACTCATTGAAGACTATAGCTCGAAACAAAAAGGCGCAAAAACGTGGATGCGACGTTCGGCTATCCAAATCCGACCGCAAACGAGCCCTTGCCCTAAAAAAGGTGGCTCAGGTTAAGGCCCGTTCAACCTATCAGACCTTTCAACGCCGTGACCTTCAGCGCACCTATTTCTCCAACACAGAAGAGGGCGCGCCTGGCCGCGGCGGGGTTTATAGGCAAGCAACAGGACTCCGTTGAGATCCCCAACCAACCTGTGGGCCGGGAGACATTACATATACTCATGACTTATGTGTCGGACGTTAAACAAAAGCTGGGTATTTTTGAAGAGATGCTTAAGAAAATTGAATTTTTGAAGCGAATTATCAACAAATATTTTTACGACAAGGAATTAATTATCGACAGACAAGAAGGGTGGTCGATGACCCGGCCAAAAATATACCGATCGGTCGGCCCCTCAACGACAAGAAAGCTCTTATTTCGATATTGAGCGTGCGCCCTGAGCATTAGTATGGCCTTGGTTTATAAACTGCTTTTTGAGGTGGAGACTGACAGCCTGGTTATGATAGACGAGCCTGAAACATCCTTACACCTTGCCTGGCAACAGAAGTTCTTGGACGATCTGATTGAAATTACCAGGTTAGTTGGATTTGATTGCTTGATTGCCACTCATTCACCAGATATCATTAGTGATCATTGGGAGTTGACGGTGGCTCTGGAAGCTCGTAAAGACCAGGCGGTAGCAAGACCGGCATGAAAGATTTCATTACCCCGAGGCGAACAGCGAATGCCATACTAATGCTCAGGGCGCACGCTCAATATCGAAATAAGAGCTTTCTTGTCGTTGAGGGGCCGACCGACCGTGATTTTTTTGACCGGCTCATAGACCAAAACAGTTGCGACATCAAGGTGGCTTCTGGAAAAGATAACGTTATCATGGTGCTTAAAGAGCTCCAAAAAGGAAAAAAGAAGTTCGAGGGGGTCCTGGGCGTGGTTGATGCGGATTTTTGGTTGCTGAATGGGGTGGCGTCACCGGTTGACAATCTTTTCCTGACTGATACCCATGACCTGGAGACGATGATTATTTCATCTCCGGCACTGGAAGAAGTGGTTAGGGACTACTCACCTCCGGACTGCATTTTATCATCCGAAGAGATAGGCGCGCTCATTCGAGGGACCATGGTAACTATTGGAAAAGATATTGGATATCTACGGTGGTTGAACGATACGGAATCTCTGGGGTTGAGGTTTGAGGGGTTGCCGATCGCCGACTTCGTCGAACCGATGACGCTGGTGATAGACATGGCCGGGCTGATATCTGCAACAAGACTCGGTGGAAACGGGGATTCTTTGGAGGAAGCCGTCATTAAACAAAAGTTTTGTGAATTGCAGGAGGTGGCGGCAGATACCTGGCAACTCTGTCAAGGACACGATCTCATGTCCCTATTCGAAATTTTCTTGCCGCTTATTATTAAAGAAAACTGTGGCCAAGATTCCGCGGCCGGATCCTATGGTCAATCTGACTCAGCAGAAATATCCCAAAGTCTTTTGGCCGCTTTTGGACCTGTTTTTTTTGCTGAAACCAAACTGCATGCTGCGATCCAAAAATGGGAAGAGGATAACCACCCATATCTTGTTTTGTCAGAATATAATTAGACGAAAGAAGGAAACGGTCGGACGGTGGTGGAGGTAATTATGCCGACAAAATGTTCGGGCACGATGTTTTTATCCCCTGAACGGTCATCTGCAGAAGATATCAGCCAGCAACGGGAAAAGCTGCTCGAATTTCCGCTGTTGAAAATTATTGTGGATGGAATTCCCGATGGGGTCTTGATCCTAAACAACCCCACCAGGCAGATAATAATTGCCAATTCCGCCTTGTTGGAAGCTCTTGGTCTCGAACATGAACAGGCCGCGCTGGGCAAGAGACCAGGGGAAGCTCTGGGCTGCATTCATTCCGCAGATCATTCGTCCGGGTGTGGCACTTCGGAGTCTTGCCGCCACTGTGGCGCGGCCAAGGTGTTGCGTCAATGCCGGATGGGGCGGAAGGCCGCCGACGAATGCCGGATTATCTGTACTTTTGAGAGTGAAACTAAAGCCTTGGATCTGCTTATTTGGGGCACCCCATTCAGCTTTGGAGATCAGGATTTGATCTTGTTTGCTGTGGCCGATATCAGCCACGAAAAGCGCCGGCGGGTTCTGGAGCGAATTTTCTTTCATGATTTTCTAAACACTGCCGGTGGGTTACGTTCTTTCGCCGAACTGTTGCTTGAAGAAGCTCCGCCGGAACTCAACGAAATTGTCCAGCCGATGTACGAAGCTGCGGACATCATGATAAACGAAATTGAGTCACAGCGGCAATTACTGGAAGCGGAAAACGGCGAGATGGAAGTCAAATGGAGCCAAATCTCTTGTGTGAAATTCTTGAGGGAACTGACCGGGCGGTATCAAAGAATGGAGGTGGCCAAAGATCGTCATCTCAGAATTGATTCAGGGCCGCCTGACATAGAGATAACTACAGATTATATTTTGCTGAATCGCGTCTTGGGCAATCTGGTGAAGAACGCCCTGGAATCATCTGGACCGGGTGAAACCGTTTCCGTGGGGTATCTGATGCAGACCGGCCGGGTGGAATTTTGGGTCCACAATCAAACGGAATTGCCGGAAGAAATACGACTGCAACTTTTCAAACGTTCTTTCTCCACCAAAGGGCCGGGGCGGGGCCTGGGTCTGTATAGCGTCAGGCTGCTCACTGAACGTTACCTAAAAGGTAAGGTGCTGTTTACTTCATCCTCAGAAGAAGGCACATTCTTTCGGATCAATTTACCTTTGTCAAAACCGGCGGACCGTCCGGACTAACAATCCTGGCGTGCCGGCCGTCTGGTGTGGACCGTGTGGCCCATCATGACTTACTCAGCAGGTGGACAACTCCGTACGGTTTCGTCCGAGATGCTTGGCCGAGAGCATGGCTTGATCTGCTCGTCCGATAGCATCTCCGATTTCATCATCGGGCCTGATACAACCTACGCCCAGACAGATGGTCACCGGGACGCTCGCGGCGCCAAATTGGAAATCTATCGAAGAAATCATTTTTCTAATCTTTTCGGCGACGATATATCCTTCCTGGAGGGAGGTTTCCGGTAATACAATGACAAATTCGTCTCCTCCAAAGCGGGCAAAAAAATCCACCTCCCGGACATGTTCTTTCACCACTTCGCAGAGTTCTTTCAATATTTGGTCACCATTCAGGTGGCCGTACTTGTCATTTATGGCTTTGAAATTGTCGACATCAAACATGAGCAAAGTGCACGGCCGGCCATACCGCTGATGCCGAATGATCTCGTCATTCACCCGCCGGTTCAAGGCGCGGCGGTTGGGGATTTGAGTCAGGTCATCTATTTCCGCCTTGCCTTTGGCTTCCTCAAATTCACGTCTGACCTCCGTAAATTTCTTCTGCAAACTATTGACGCTTTCCTCCAATTCCATAAATTTATTCTTCTCTTGCTTGCGCTTTTTCCTAATGGTGGCCCTGATCAGGTCCAGCCCCTTAATCGTCATATCTTTTAGCTCGGAAGGCGCCAGTCTCTTATCCAGGTTTTCCCTGATACTGATTACTTCGCTCCTGATAATCCGGTTTAAGGCCAGGCCGTTCTCCAACGCACCTCTTTCCTTATCCAACAATTCATCAACAAATTCTTGCTCCAATTCAAGCAGCCGATCTAATATCTCGTGCAGCATCTTGGTCGTTTCTTCGTTCCTACGGGTATACTCTTTGATCAGTCTGGTGATCAACCTTTTATAATTGACTATATCGTTTAGATTAAAGTCAGTTAGCAATTCAGAAATAAAATGATCGAGCTGCTGATTGAATTCAGATTCATTCTCAGAATAGAGCTGGTTGATTATGCCCATCAGTAATTCTTGGAACTCGCCCTGCAATTTTTCCCGCGAGACTATAATCCGGGATAGGACTCTTTCGGCCATCGGATGGCTGATCCCTGAAAACTCCAGCCCATATATACATGGATGATCAGCGCTGTCGTCCTTATGAATGACAGTGGCCTCAAGCTCCACATTCTGCTCGGCTGAATAAGGAATAGACAAGAATACCAGTTGGTTGATACTTAGGAACACATCAGTAGTGATTTTGCAACCGGATTTGCTCATGTCACGTACTGTGGCCGTGAAAGGGCCAGCCGGACCGTTTTGATCGCTGGACTGAATAGACAATCCGGCACTTATGCGGACTTCGAATCGCCGATGGAGTCTTTTGTCCATGCGTTCGATATGACTGGGAAAGGTCAAGAAAATGATCGGAGCAGGCGACATGGTCGAACTAATGATCCGGCATTTGAACCCCAACAAGGTCTCGTCATCCAACAATCTAACGATGTAATTATCGCTTCCGGCTAATGAGGTGATGAGGGCGCCCTGGACCATGGGCGTATCAATGGCCAAATAGACGCCTTTCTTGGCTCCCACAATCACTGATCGACCGCCGATTCTCTTACCATCTCGCCCAATGGTTTCAATAAGAACTTTGGCCTCTAACGAAGGAAGAAAGCCGTCTTCCTTGGACCGTTCGGTTATCATATTCATATTTTTTTTCCATTGACCATCTTCATAGCTCTAAAGACCAGAGATTTCTTCTTCGTCAAACCTCAAACCGTTCGGTTATCATATTCATATTTTTTCTATCCATTGGACATCCTTATAGCTCTGGAGACCAGAGATTTCTTCTTTGTCAAACATCAAACCAGCAGCATAGCGCGAGAAACAAAAAAACGCAAAGAAATTTAATTATTCCTCTGCGTTTTCTTGGGTTTTCGATTGTAACAAACAATTCCGGGAAATATCAACTCAAGCTGGGGCACCAGACATCAATGAGTCCGGATATCCGGAGAAGGAATTATATCTTCAAGCTGAAATAGACTAAATGGTTCCGGCATAGGATTAATGAACAACTCGTCGGGGTGATTTAGGGCCAGGGCTTCCCTTAGTACCTGATCCATATGATCTACGGGAACAATATTCATTGATCTCAAGATGTTACTTGGTATATCCTTGAGGTCTTTTTCGTTTTCTTTGGGAATGATGACTGTCTTAACTCCGGCCCGGTTGGCCGCGATCATTTTTTCCTTTAACCCACCAATCGGCAGCACCCGGCCGCGCAAAGTAATCTCGCCGGTCATGGCGACATC
>JADFYC010000277.1 GCA_015233295.1 Deltaproteobacteria bacterium
TTTGTTAACTAACTCCTTCAAGTAAAAAAAGCATCCCTGATAGCACGAACTCTGATTAAGGACATGAACCTATGAAATTACTAGTTACAGGCGGAGCCGGATTTATTGGCAGTCATGTGGCCGAGACAGCACTCCGTTTGGGTTATGAAGTCGCGGTTATTGACAATCTGCTCACCGGCCGCAAAGAGAATATTCCCGCCCAGGCCGTCTTTTATCAAGCCGATATCCGTCATAAGGACCAATTAGAATGGATTTATAAAGAGTTCCAACCGGACATGGTTAGCCACCAGGCAGCTCAAACCAGCGTCGCGGTGAGCGTTCGCGAACCCGTTCTCGACGCCGAGATAAACATAATCGGTAGCCTGAATGTCTTGAATGCCTGCCTGTCCGGTAACGTCAAGCGTCTGATATTTGCCAGCACCGGAGGCGCCATTTACGGTGAGGTCCCCCCTGGAGAAAGCGCCTCCGTATCCTGGCCGGCCCAGCCCCTGAGCCCATATGCCTGCAGCAAGCTGGCCATCGAAGGTTATTTGAAATGTTATCACCAACAGCAGGAGCTGGACTTCCGGATCCTCAGATATGCCAATGTCTACGGGCCGCGGCAGGATCCCCACGGCGAAGCCGGAGTCGTGGCCATCTTTCTCGACCGTCTTCTTACTCAGCAGGAAATCTACATTAATGCCGGCCGCACTGTGGGTGATGCCGGGTGCATCCGCGACTATATTTACGTAGGCGACGTGGTCAAAGCCAATTTAGCCGCCATGGAAGATAAAATTAACTCGCCGATTATCAATGTGGGCACGGGTGTGGAAACCAGCACCTTGGAACTGGCTCATATAATTGAACAGTGTCTTGATATAGAAACAAGAATTGAGTTCAAACCACCTCGGCCCGGAGATCTGGTGCGCTCTGTGTTGGATGCTTCCGAATACACGGCCATCATGGGGGCCACAACCGACCTTAGTCAGGGCCTTAAAGAAACCGCCCAGTGGTTTCGGGAGGAAAAGACCGGGTATTAATGTCCACCCGGCGAACTCCTGTTTCGGGACCAGCCGGAAACGTTTGACCTGATCATTACGGATCAGACCATATTCCTGACCATATCCGTGAGGTGACCATGCGGCTGCCCTATTTTGATTACGCCACGACTACCAGTCTCCCGGAAGTTTTATCCTTACTCAATGAATACCAGGAAGACGCCGTGTTGATGGGAGGAGGCACAGACCTCATCCCGACTCTGAAACGCCGCTTGTTAAAACCACGGCTGGTTATTGATTTGGCCAGGATGCCAGGCCTGCGGTATATCCGAATGGATGGCCCGATGGTCAAGATCGGTGCGGCTGCAACTTTAGACGACGTTTTGACCAGTGATTCGGCCCGGTCTTATTTTCCCGCTTTGATCCAGGCCGTGGCCAGTATCGGCGCAGTCAGCATTCAGCACCATCGGGCCACCCTGGTGGGCAACCTGATGCTCAATACACGGTGCCGATACTACAATCAGTCTCAGTTCTGGCGCTCGGGCAAAGCGCCTTGTTTCAAGGCAGGAGGTCAGACTTGTTTCGCTGAAGAACGGGGCGAGAAGTGCCGCTCGGTGTATCAATCCGACGGAGGAGCCGCCATTCTGTCGCTGGCCGCCATGGTCCACGTCCAGAGCCTCAATGGGGATCGGATCATCTCCGCAGCCAACCTGTTCACCGGTCAGGGGGAAAAGCCCTTCAAGCTAGAGCCGTCCGAGATGGTCACAGAGATACTTCTTCCCATCCCGGTGGGTGCGGCGGCCGGGTCATATCAAAAGCTTCGTTTCCGTTCGGCGATTGATTATCCTCTGGTCGGTGCAGCGGCAACCGTCGAGTTCAACAAAGGCAAGACTAGGATTGAGTCGGCCCGGCTGGCCTTGACCGGCATTTCCTCCGCGCCCCTGCTTATCCGGCAGGCCGGGGTATGGTTGGTCCAGAACTACAACCCGGCCCAAGGACCGGAAGCCGCCCAGCAAGTTGTCGCGGAAGCGGCCAGGTTGGCCATGGCTGAGACCCAACTCTACCCCGTGGACAACATCGGCGCCACGGCCGCTTACCGCCAGAAAATGATCCCCGTAATGGCCCGGCGAGCCATCACGGCCGCGCTGAAGTGATGCTCGACCCAACCAACGGACTACATTCAGAGGCGTTGGAAATCGCATCGGGAGTTATTCATCAAACTCGTCATCCGGATCACCCCAGAATTGGAGGTTCATTTCCTCTCTCAAATTTTCCACGCATTCAAGTTCTTCGACCAACCGCAGTTCGGTGCCGAGCCCTGAGGTAATTTGTCCTAATAATTGGAAGGCCTCCGGCTTACCGACCAAGATTTCTTCCGGATATACTTTAAGTTGCTCCAAAATCCCCAAAATAATTTCTTGAAAATCGGAATACAGCTCTGATTGCCGACCCAGCCAATTCTGCAGGACCAACCCTCTGGAATGGTCTACGATCACGAATACGGTAGGAAAATAGGGACGTTCACCCTCATCTATGGGGACCGGAAAGTAGAAATAATCCATCTCCCATCCCCCTCTCTGGCGCTGAGAGTTTTTCTTGACTCTCCGGATTCTGATTTCATCCGGTTGAAAAGTAAGAAGGTCGTTTCGGTCTGCCGGCGGCGGAGGCATCCAGGCATCGGTCCACTCTTCGGCGGCGCTCCCTTTCATGGGAATCCGAACAAATATCGATTTCTTGTCCGGTGGTATTAATAACGAATTATTCTCTTTAAACCGCTTAATCACGTTAAGGGCCTGAGTCAGGGCCGTAACCAGCACGGACGCTTCCTCCCTGGCCAAATACCAGGGCACGTATCCCGGTTGGTAGCTCCGAAATTGGGGCCAGGCATTGCGCCCTCTAAATTTCAATCCCAATAGCTTGATGGTTTTGAAGTCTTCCTTCTCGATAAAGTCTCTGTCTTCAAAAGACAGCATCAAACACTTTTGGATGTGCATCGCATCGGGATGATCAATATCAACGTCACCAGAGCTCAATTTCCTCCAACCAATTAAACCTTCCGGGCCTAAGTAAACGGCGATGGCGTACATTTCACCCAACGCGCCCATGATGGAGCAATATCCTATTTCACCAGTCTTGGGATTTTGAACCCCAAACAGGTTCTGTTCCGACATCCAGGTCCACGGCTCGAGTCTCTTTATCTCGCCGGCCAGACGATATAGTTCTTGCCATTGGTCCTTTGACGGGCCTACTACTTTGTTTTTCATAAATTCTTCTCAAGTTGGCGATGCGCATTGCATCAGATTAATTTATTGCCCGATATTGCCACAATCGGATAAGACACGACCTTCCGCCTCGTTTAACTATAAAAAATAACAACGGCTTCCTATCTATTCAAGACATCGCGGATAAGTTGCAGCAGTTCGCTCATTTGATAAGGCTTGCCGATAAAGGCGGCCGCCCCGGCTTTAAGCATTTCTTCAATCCGGTCACCGGTATAATAGCCGCTGGCAATGACTACCTTGACGTCTGGATCAATTAATAGTAGTTCTTCCAGACACCTCTCTCCGCCCATCCCCGGCATGTTCAAATCCAAAATAACCAGATTGACCCGGTCCATCTCAGTCCGATAGATGTCGATCGCCGTCTCACCATTGTATGCGGTGCGAGTTTCATATCCAAATTCCTCTAGCATGTCCTTTTCGATTTCAATAAGGATTTCTTCGTCATCCACCAGCAGGATGACCTCGTTGCCACCATTGACCGGGGCTTTAAAATTTTCCGCCGGCTGAGCCGCGGCAGCCTCAAGTGCCGGGAAGAAAAGATCAAAAATAGTGCCTTGACCAAATTCACTGTGGCAGACAACGTGTCCGCTATGGCTTTTGACGATGCCGTAAACCATGGCCAGGCCTAACCCCGTGCCCATCCCCTGCGCCTTGGTGGTGAAGAAGGGTTCAAAGATATGCTTGACAGTTTCCCTGTCCATGCCGGCCCCAGTGTCGGTCACGGACAACCGGACATAACAACCGGGCACCACACCCGGGTTGGCATTGCAGTATTTCTCATCCAACAGAATGTTCTCTGTTCGGAAAAACAGTTTGCCACCATCAGGCATGGCGTCTTTAGCATTTATGCCCAGGTTAAGGATTACCTGTTCCAACTGAGTGGGATCAGCGTGGATGGGGCTCAAGTCTTCAGCCAGGTCCAAATTGATCTCGATCATTTTCGGGATAGTCCTGGCCAGGAGCCTTTGTACCTCTTTAACCGCCTGATTAAGATTTAGCGGCTCCGGCTTGCTCTCTATTTTACGGCTAAAAGTCAACAGTTTACTAACCATCTCCGTCGCCCGTTCAGTAGCTTTTTTTATCCGTTTAAGTCTGTCATAATCTGGATCTGCTTCACTCTTCTTGATCATTAGCAACTGAATGTATCCGTAGATGGCCTGTAGAAGATTATTAAAATCGTGGGCGATACCCCCGGCCAGGGTCCCGATGGCCTCCATTTTTTGAGCCTGGATAAGTTGTTCTTCCAGTTTCTTCATTTCGTTCTTAGCTAAAATCCGTTCCGTAACGTCCCGCCCCGAACCCTGGATATAGGCTCCGGTCCCATTTTCATCGATTAGAAAGCTCTTGAATTCAACATGGTGTTCCTTCCCATTCTTATGTAAGTACACCACCAGTCCCTCGGCATAGCCGTGATCCTTCAGGGCGGGGAGATACTCGTCATAGAAAATATACCGGCTTTTAGGCGGGATCAGGTCCGCGACCAGCTTTCCCTCGAGTTCTTCCACAGTATATCCAAGATTTTCGGCGCCCACCCGATTAATCATAGTGAATCGGCCAGCCAGGTCATGGGCATATATCATATCATTAATATTATTAAATAAATCACGATAACGTTTTTCCGATTCCCGTAGCGCCGTTTCGGCTTCTTTCCGTTCCGTGATGTCTCTGACGCACACCTGAACCGCCCGCTCTCCCCTCAACGAAATGACCCAAGCGTGAATCTCAGCCTCAAAGGAAGATCCATCATTCCGTAACATCTTGTTCTGAAATGGAGAAATCACAGTCCCGCCGTTCAGTCGGGTGCGGGCCCGTTCCCTGGTCAGCGCCTGAAAATCAGGATGATAAACCCGCCAATGCTCCAGACCGATCAATCCATCCTTTTCATAATTGAGCATTTGGTATAATCGCCGGTTGGCAAAGATGATTTTGAAGTTCTGATGCACAAAG
>JADFYC010000278.1 GCA_015233295.1 Deltaproteobacteria bacterium
AAATTTTGGTACATGGTTTTGACGGAAAAGTCACTGGCCGGAACTGCCGCGATCACTTTTTCTTCTAAAGACCGCACTGCGGCTTGATGCCGGGCCATTTTCCGGGGGTCGGAGACCACGTTTTCATCCGCCAGGCTCTGGTAATTCTTTAACAGGACAATGATATTTGCCCGGTCGCGGTCGGTCATGGCGGAGACGAAACCCGGCTGGGCGATTTTGGCAAAACCCCGAAAAGGGGCTCCCGACGACTCATCAGCCGCCACCGAGCACCCTAGCTCAATCGGCGAGTTGAAAAGAAAAAGGGCTAAGCCCAGGCCGATGATCAGGGAGGCTAAGATCAGACTGGATTTTCTTGATGACGGGATGATTCTCTTTTTGGCCATATATACTCCTGAGCAAAATGTAGTGGTTTTGATAATTCAGACCTCAGCATGGGACAAAAATCTTGTTGCTCGTTGCTCTTATGATTTCCGGTAAGAGAAAGGGATTCGGACGGAATGGAATTCAGGGCCGGGCTTTGGCCTCGCCTTTGGCCGTTGAAAATCTCTGAATATTCCATGTGATCGATATCCCACTAGACAAGGGCGTGATAGTGGCCACAGCCGACTGGGCTGAGGTAAATTTGGCTTCAATTTTGTCTTGATGGGGAGTGTAAATGTCATTGCCGGAGAAAACGTCATTTATCATCTGGTTGTCAAAGAAGACCTTGGCCGTCACGCCGTTGGAGGTGTACAGCAACAGAGCGCTGCCGCCGACGTAGGTCTGGAAAAAGAATTGGTGGGTAGAGTCGGAAGCGGCTCGCCACACCCCGTCGGTCAAGGGATTGGTTTGAGCGGGATTCTGTTTCGACAATCTATAGGTATCCGCCTTACCGGTACCGAGATTGGTCAAAGTCAACGTGCCATTTGTGGAAGAATCAAAATCGATCCGGAGGAGGTAAGTCTTCGAGGTGGGGATGTCCAGCCCCTCGAACACCTGGTCGGTGGTGGAAGCGGCATAACAGGCGATGATGTCTTTTCCATCCGCAGAGGCAACACAGGTCGCACCGCCGTTATTATATGTCTGGTAGTAAATAGATAGGTTTTGAGACCCTCTGGCGTTCCAAACACCATCCTTGGCAGAAGCGCCGGCCCCGAGCACTAAGTTGACCCGAGGTTTGGTCACTCCCGATTTGGGGTCCATAATCGGCTTGCCTGTGGCAACCAGTTCATTTTTGATCTCGGCAGGTGACTTAAAGGCGCCGGTGGTGGCTTTGTAATAATTCTGTAGTAACACCGCCGCTCCGGCCGCGTAGGGACAAGCCGCGGAAGTGCCTCCGAAGGTGGCTTTGTATCCGCCCTGACTGACCAGACCCGTGGTATAGGCGTTATTAGACGGGGCCAATATATTTAACATATCGGCGCTGTTGGAATAGCAAGTGACCTTGTCGGCGGTGGTAGTCTCATCCCGGCAAAACCAACCGGATTTGCAGCCTGTGGTGGGTATCTTGATACACGATTGTTCTCGGACACAGGGATTCCTGGAGCCGATATCCGCGTCGTAGACGGCCCCGACGGAAATGACTTTGCTGATGCAGGCAGGCCCGGCCAGGCCGTCACAATATCCCTCATTACCGGAGGACACCAACAAGGTGATCCCATTGGCGACAGCGCTTGACGCCGCGGCTGCTTCAGTTGGCCGACTTTGGTCGCAAGAGGACGTATAATAGCTGCCGCCAAAACTGGTGCTGATAACCATAATGGGATAGGCCGGGTTATCGTTCTTATGGGTGACGCACCAGTCCCAGGCGTCAGCGATGCCGGAAGTAACGGCTGAACCGGCGCATCCTTCAATTATTTTTAGGGCATAGATCTTGGCCTCCGGCGCAATTCCGCCGATATAGTCGCCTTCGTCACCGGGATCTCCGGCCGCAATCCCGGCGCAGGCGGTGCCGTGGCCCTGACAATCCATCGGATCGGTGTTCAGGTCTCCAAAATTGTAGCCTCCGATGACCTTGGCGTTGGGAAAGTTGCCCCCACCCAATTTAGGGTGAGTATAATCGACGCCGGTGTCCACAATGGCCACGGCCACCCCGACTCCCCGATACCCGGCCGCCTGGAACTTATCGGCCTTGATCAAAGGAATGCCCTGCCGCAGATGGGGAAAAACAATTTCGTCTTCTTCAACTGCCGCCACTTCGTCCATGGCCGCCAGGGCCTTTATACCCTTCAACGTGGCAGTACCGGCCAGGCCCGGAAAGTTTCTATACATTCGTTTGACGGAAAAATCATTTGACGGAACGGCCGAGATCACCTTTTCTTCCAGAGACCGCACCGCGGCTTGATGCCGGGCCATTTTCCGGGTATCGGAGACCACGTTCTCGTCGGCAAAGCTTTGGTAATCTTTCAGCAAAACAATGATATCCGCCCGATAGTCGGCGGTCATGGCGGAGACAAAACTCAGCCGGACGATCTTGGTATAACCCCGAAAAGGGGCTCCCGACGACTCATCGGCGGCCACGGAACAGCCTAACTCAATAGGCGACTTGAAAAGAAAAAGTGCCAGCCCCAGGCCGATGGCCAGAGCGACTAAGATCAAACTCGATTTTCCGACTGACGGGATGATTCTTTTTGTGGTCATATCTACTCCTGGCAAATGTTACTTTTTTGAAAAATTTCAGAACCTGACCCGGCCGCGCTAATTATCCTAATCGGATCAATAAAAAACAAGGCGGATTAATATGTTAAGGAGTTGTGTCAGAGATACGGCGTTTGCCGGCGAGGGATTAACATTAATTCCCTCCGTCATTCTTTTGCTGCGGTGTTGCGGGCTATTTCTTTGGATATAGGGCCACGGATCCGTCGCTGCCATTGCGCAATACTAAAATGGGCTTGGGGTCTGCGAGCGAGAGACGATAAAGATCGAACGGGGTGTCCAGGGCCTTCGCATTATTGGCGTGAAAGATGATTTCTCTGCCGGGATGCCACCAGTTCGGACTTACGGCATTCAATCCTTTGGGCGTGAGGCGGGTTAGTTTCTTCTGCTGCAAATCATAGGCAAAGATGGCGATCGGGGGTTCGCCTTTGGTTGTATCCGAGACAGCCATTTGGTCAAAGACCAGGGTTGAGCCATCGGGTGACAATAGAAAATGCGAGGCGCTGTTCAACATGAAGCTCTCAACCTCGAACGTACGCAGGATATTGCCGTTTAGATCATTCTCAAAAAGCTTGTTCATATCTTGCGTTAAAACAGCCTGACCGTCCACCCGCCATGAACTAAGGAACTCATCCGAGGCTTTGCCGCGGTCCATCAGCCGACGACATTCGCCGGTGTCGGGATCGAGCAAAATCACCTTCCAGTTCTTTTGATTCGTCGGCGGTTGGTTGACAGGGAACACGTTTAGAGCCAGCCGGCGGCCGTCCGGTGACCACTGTCCGCGAGATTGGATGAAACCGGCCAGCCGCTTAAACTCCTTGCTCTTACCGGTAGCCAGATCCACCACCTTGATCACCCTGTCCGGCTGTACTCCCTTCAGATTGGCCGTATAAACTATCTGCTTCCCGTCCGGCGACAGCCATGGGTCGGTTCCCGTCGCCACTCGCCGGATGCGCCCGGTTTTGAGGTCCTGGACGTTAACCGAGTCGCCCCGTTGAAAGCACAGAGTCCCTTCGTCCGCCGCGATCGCTATCTGAGCCGGCAGCAGCAGAACCAAAAGCGAAAACAGGAAGCGTTCGATCATGCCGGGAGCCTCCAAAAAACTGTTGTTGAGGGCTTAATATTGATGGCTTAACGATGAGGAGCGGTTACTTTAAGGATCGCTGCGGTTCAGGAAATCGCTATGTTTATTTTCTCTTGATGCTCGAATTGCATATGTCTCCTTCTTCAATGCCGTCGAGCCACTGCTTTAATTCCCTGGTGCGCTGGTCCGTCAGTTTGGTCAGGGCGATGCAGCGGCACATGGTATCGGCGCTGCCGACTGATTCCGGAGATTCCGGCGCCTCGATCGCGTCAATCTGGGCATCCCTGAATTTAACCCAAGCTCGTTGGGCGATTTTGAGTTTTTGGATAAATATGGTCTGTTCCCGGTATTCGGTCAGTATCAGGTTATAGACCTTATTTAATTGAGCATCGGCTTTTTTGTATCCGCTGCACGAATCGGCGGTCAACGCGGCCTGATCCTGAGCTGAGGATGCGGTACCGGCCACCAATCCGGTTATGACTGCGGCCACCAGGTAGACTGAAAACTTAGCCATAATCCACCCCCAATCTTGTTGAATTAAGGCGCGGCCTGACCACCTTCGGGTGTGACAAGATTCCTCACATTCGTTCGGAATGACAATTATATCGTCATTCCAGATGGTCCGCCTCGCTGTCATTTCGAGCGAAGCGAGAAATCTTAACGTCGTTGTCTTAATTCAACAGCATTGAATCCACCCCCCGAGCGTCAACCTGGTTGTCCCCATTAAGTTCATAAGTCGATTAAAAGCCTCATAGGTACCCGCTCAGGAGGCAGGGGAGATTTATTTAGTAGAACACGAAGCGTCTTTCAGGGGTTGGAAAAGGCCGAAGTAAGCACCCTGGGGGTCACAGACAATGGCTATTTTGCCCACAGTGGGGACCTCAAAGGGTTCTTTCCAGACCTTACCGCCCAGTTCAGTCAATTTCGCGGCATACTTATCAATATCGTCTACTGCGATATAGACCGTCCAGGCCGTGGGAACGCCGGGTTCGGGCAGGTTCATCATCCCCGCTCCGGGCTGAGAACCCGTGTCGGCGATAAAGTAGGGCATGGGGCCACCGGGGAACTGGTTAATTTTCCAATCAAAAAGCTTGGCATAAAATTCTTTGGCGCCTTCCAGATTGTGGGTCGTCAATTCCATCCATACAAATGAATTACCCATGTCCGTCCTCCCTTTTCGTTAAAGTTCACCTGGATTGCATCCGCCGATGGGGTAGCCGGCAGGGCTGTCGAATTAAGGGTGCGACGTTAAGATTTCTCGCTTCACTCGAAATGACAGCAAAGTCGACCGGCTGAAATAACGACGTAATTTGTCATTCCGAACGAATGTGAGGAATCTTATTACATCCAAAGATGGTTAGGCCGTGCCTTAATTCAATAACATTGCGGGTCGCCGGAGGAATCTTATTACATCCAAAGATGGTTAGGCCGTGCCTCAATTCAATAACATTGCGGGTCGCCGCCGGCAGAATTAGCGGAAAAGGCG
>JADFYC010000279.1:0-492 GCA_015233295.1 Deltaproteobacteria bacterium
ATTGAAAAGGGTCAGAGAAGAACTTCTGATGAGTAAGGCGGAATTAGCCCGTAAGGCAGGAATTTCCCCCCTGACCGTTGATCGCATAGAAAAAGGCATGGATTGCCGCATGGAAACGAAACGAAAGATTCTACAAGCTCTGGGTATCAATCTGGCTGAAAAAGAGAAGATTTTTGAGATCGATTAGATGAGATTTTAACCTTGGGCCACGGGATTTAGCTCATGAAACTTTCTAAAAAAAAGCCGATAATCGGTCTCGATATTGGGACCCATACGATAAAGATGGCCGAGGTGGTGTCGACCAAAGCCGGCTATCGTTTAACCGGCATCGGCATGGCCAGAATTCCTCCCGATGTTCTGGTCGAGGGGCAGATCCAAAATCCTGAGGCCCTTGTCCGGAATATCCGTTCTTTGTTTCAGAATCTTAAGTTCAAGATTAAGAATATCGCCACCTCGATTTCGGTTTATTCGGTCGTGGTCACGAAGATCAAT
>JADFYC010000279.1:525-5202 GCA_015233295.1 Deltaproteobacteria bacterium
AATATCAGATTTGAAGCGGAACAGTACATTCCCTTCGACATCAATGAAGTCAATATAGATTTTCAGATTTTAGAACAGCCCAAAGAGGAAGGTCTCGTTGATATCGCCTTAGACCGGATGGAGGTTATTTTGGTTGCGGCTAAGAACGATATAATTAATGAATATGTTGAGATCATTGATAAGGCGAAACTCACTCCCAGCGTTGTCGATGTCGACGCCTTTGCCCTGGAAAATGTTTATGACACCAATTATGATTATGATGAGGAAGCCGCGGTGGCTTTGGTCGATATCGGGGCCAGCCAAATAAACATTAATATTGTTCAGGGGGGGCTGTCCATTTTCACCCGCGATGCGCCCACTGGTGGGAATCAAATTACTCTGGAAGTGGCTCGGGAGTTCGGGGTTGATTACGAAGAAGCCGAACAGATGAAATTGGGTTACAACCTGGATAAAAGCAAGCTTATCACCTTGGAAGACATTTTTATCGCGGCGGCGACTGCCTGGAGCCGAGAGATTAAGCAGGCGTTGGACTTTGTGTCCGGTTCCCTTAGAGGCGGGACGATCAGCCGGTTGGTTTTGAGCGGCGGTAGTTCCTTGCTGCCCGGATTTGCCCAATACAAGGCCCGAGAATCCGGTATCCCGGTGGAGTTTATCGACCCGTTTGCCAAGCTGAGTTTTGATTCTCGAAAAATCGACGCGGAGTATCTCAAGGCCATCGCGCCGCAAGCGGCCATTGTGATCGGGCTGGCTTTAAGACGGGTGGGGGACAAATGATTCGGATAAACTTACTGCCATTCCGGGAAAAAAGAAAACGAGAAAATGTCCTTCGGCAGTTGGTCATCTTCTTTGTGAGCGTGGCCGTCGTCGGATTGGTCTTGTTCCTGGTCGGCTATAATCAATCCAGCGACATCGAGCGGCTCCAGGCTGAACAAAAACAATTGAACATCCAACTGGTCGAGTACCAAAAAATTCTTGATAAGATAACTAAAGCGGAGAAAGACAAAGAAGAGATTCAACGCATGGCCAAGGTTATCCTGGAGTTAAACAAGAATCGGACCGGGGCCGTCAGAATGCTCGATGAGTTGAGTATCCGAATTATCAGCAACCGAATATGGCTGACCAAAATAAGCCAGAGCGGCGGATCAATGACCCTAGACGGGATGTCCATGGACAATAAGACATTGTCCGATTTCATGGTCGCCCTGGAGGAGTCAAAGTATTTTGCCAACGTCAACCTGGCTTATTCTCAGCAAAGGAAAGTGGAAAAATTAGAGCTTAAGCAATTTGTCATTAGTTGCAACGTATTTTTCGAATCGGAAGGAAAACTGAAAAAGGGGCCGGAGAAGGGTCCAGACAAGGCCCCGGATAAGTCAGGAAAAAAGACAAAGAATGGATAACTGCCCATGGCCGGAAAGATAGCAGAGACGATCAACAAGACAATTGAGCCGATAAACAAGATCCCCTTGATTGTCAAGGTAATCATTTTCACGGTGGTAATCGCCGGGATGATCGCCGGCTTCTATTTCCTGTCTTATGTCGATAAGGAAGCCAAAGTCCAGGAAATATCAAAAGACATCCAAGGGTTGAAAGCAAAGCTGGTTGTCGCCCAAGCCAGGTCGCGGGAACTGGGCAGATTTGAAAGAGAGTTGAGAGAGGCCGAGATAGATTTCACGCGCATGCGCCAGTTACTCCCTAAAACCGAGGAGATTCCGGCTTTTCTAGAGAAACTGGAGCAACTGGCCAACGATACCGGCTTAGAGGTGCTCTTGTTCCGGCCGTCTCCTAAAGAATCTCAGCAAGATTTTTACGCGGTTAAAGACATAGATATTATGGTGCTCGGAAAATACGATCGGGTGGCCATGTTTTTCTATCGGCTGAGCCAACAAGATCGCATTGTCAATGTAAATCGGGTGGAAATGAGTGGATATGAAGAAGCCACCGGAAAACTGCGGACCTCCTGTGTCGCCACCATTTACCGGTATACGGGCAAACCCAAACCGGTCGAGGCGCGACCCGGGAAAAAAGCAAAGTAATAAAATTATGACGAGACTGGCGATTATATTGTTGGCCTGGCTGTTACTCTTGCCGGGCATCTGGGGATGTGATTGGTTAGGAGGGGGCCAGGAGCCGAAGCCACCTGCTGCGCCTCCGCCGCCCAAGCCAAAACCTGCCCAACCGGCAAAAAAGACGCCGGCCAAGGCACCGGAACCGGTGGCCAACCCGACTCCCGTGCCCCAGGAATATGCCTACTATCCCTCGGGAAAGCCGGATCCGTTCCGTCCTTTCATTGTGCCGCCTTCGCCCACTCCGAAGGATAAAAAGAAGTTCACGGCCCTAACTCCTTTGCAGAAGCTGGATATCAGTCAGCTAAAATTGGTGGCCATCATTCAGCGTCCGGGAGGCAGCACGGCCATGGTCCAGGACGCCGGGGGAAGATCATATATCATTGTCAAGGGGACATTGCTCGGCCGGAACGACGGTCAGGTCTCAGCCATCTCAGGAGACACCGTTTTTGTGAAGGAAATTGATACAAATTTCTTGGGCGAAAAGAATCCGGTGATCCGAAAGTTGGAGTTCCCCAAAAGTGAAACCAAGGAATGACCAGGCCAGTTGCCGGTTACTTGTTGCTTGTTACTCGTTGCTCGTTACATGCTGCGGCAAGCAACTTCGAGTTGCGGATTAAAATGTCTTCAGCGGATTACATATCTAAGGCCCAACATTGATAAGAGATAAGAACACAAATTAAAATAACTATTACATCGCCCTGGATTGCCGGCAACGAGCAACCAGTAACAACCAACGAGCAACTAGCAACGCGTAACCATAATTGTTTGGATATTTATACTCCTGGCATAACATTTTCTTGAAGGAGTCAGGTAGATGATTGGACATCTCACCATGAGACCGAGGCCTCGGCGGCCGCTCATCTTATTATCCCTTTCTTTGCTCCTGATGCTGTGTTTGGCGTGTTCTCAGGGGCTGGTCAACAAGCCGCCCGAGGGAGAAAATCAGCAGGTATCAGATAAAGATCGCGTCCTAAAGGAGGTTAACGCCTCCCTGGATGGGCGGGTGGCCGTGGTGAAAATGGAGGGCACGGGGCTGGCCAATTACCATGTTCTTAAAGAAGACGGCCCGCCACGCATAATCGTTGATCTGACCGACGTCAAATTGGGGCCGGGGATAGAACCAAAGCGAGCTTTGTCGCTGGGTTTACTCACCGGGATGTCCGTGTCTGAGGCTAAAGAAAAGGACCGGCCGGTCATCAAAGTGGAACTGACGGTGGCTCCCGAAACGGAGTACGATGCCTATTTAGATGGTCAGCGGTTGATCGTGAAATTGGGCAAAACTACGGACCTGACGCGGACATCTCGAGAAAAAACAGGCTCATCAGGCGCCGCGCCCGCAACAGAGGGAGAGGCGAAAAAGATTCTCTCAGTTAATACCAGAAGTCTCGACAACGGCTTCGAAACAACCATCGAAGCGGACGGGGCCATTAAGAATTACAATTCATTCTTGTTGAAAAAGCCTGATCGGCTGGTCATAGATCTGTGGGAAACACCGTTCCCCGGGTCTCCAAAACAAATCGATTCTAAGACGGACATGTTGAACGGCATCCGAATCGGTCAACATAAAGACAAGACCAGGTTTGTGATGGAATTCAAAAATGGACCGGTGGATCATTTTATCTCCAAAATACCCAACGGCATGATCATTACCTTGGGGCCGGCGGCTCAAAAACTGGCGGCGGAGAATAGAATGAAGTCGCCCGCACCGGACGAGGCTACAGTCGCGGCAAATAAGCATCGGCCTGAAGTTTTGACTTCCGACGTCAGCCCGGCGGGTAAACCCGAGGGGGAAAGAGTCTCCGCCGAGGCAAAATCAAGCGCATTGACCGGATCCTCCCAGACCCGGCAACTGAGTCAGGCAGAATTTAAGCCGGATGCATCGCTGGCCGGTGAATCTCCTGCCTTGCCCAAGACGGCTAAACCGGAGGTTTTGCCTGTGCCCGCGGATGTGACCGAGCAGTCTGAACCTAAGGGTGGCGTATCTCCGGTGGAGATCGCAGTGGAGAATCTGCCGCCCGAACCGGGCAAGTCGGGTTCGGCCCAATCAGCCGCCAGGCCGGGATCACCCCAGCCGGTCCAAGCGCCGGTCGACCTTACCGTAGCATCGACCCCGGCTCATGGTTCTAAAGCTAAAATTAAAGCCATTCAATTTAAAATAATTCCTGGTGGAAATTCTCGGGTTGAAGTTGTGGCCGACCAGCCGGTCAAGGCAGATGTGATTGATGTCGGCGGAAAGACGGTTGTTCTCCGTATCCCCAATAGCGAGTTACCTAAAAAACTTCGACACCCGGTGGAGGCCATGCCGCCGACAAGCGTGGTCAAGAAAATTACCCCCCGGCCCTCTGCCGATGCTCCCGGGGCCACCGATGTGACGATCCAGTTACGGGCCGCGGCGCCTCACAACCTGGTAGCCGCAGACGATGTCCTGATGTTGGATTTTTCCGGCAGCCAGTCGGCCGCGAGCAAGTCTCAACCTCGGACTATGGCCGCCAATCAGTCTGAGACCGGTAAGAATAGCCCGGAATCCATATCCGCCGTTGCCCCGACCAAATCCGGCTCCGGCAGAATAGTGCCGACACCGGGGATGGGATCGGGCAGCGACAAACAATCG
>JADFYC010000027.1 GCA_015233295.1 Deltaproteobacteria bacterium
TTTTTCGGCCTGAACTCATCAATCAGTTTGTGTATGGTCACCAGGTGCATTTCCAGGCCATAGAGGGTAGGCCTGGCTACATGAAAAAGCAGCAGGCCACTTTTAACCCATTTTTCCAAGTCAATGCCAATGGTCCGCATATTCCGGATGATCTGGTTCATGGATTCTTCAAAGGCGAAAAAAATGCAAGTTTCCCCCCGCTGACAGGTGGCCTGGATGAAAGAAGCGGCAATACTGGTCTTGCCTGTGCCAGCTGCGCCCGAGATGAGGACGGAACTACCCCGATAGTAGCCATTGGCCCCCAACATGGTGTCCAGCCGGGAAATACCACTGGAAACTATTTCGGTTGAAACCTCGTGTTCCAGACCCAGCGAGGTGATGGGCAGCACGGAAATACCTTTCTGATCTATGATAAAAGGGTATTCATTGGAACCGTGCTTGGAGCCGCGATACTTTACCACCCTTAACCGCCGGGTCAGGATTGTCTCTTTGATTTGTTGATCCAACAAGATGACACAGTCAGAGACATACTGCTCCAGATTGTGGCGGGTCATGGTGTTATCACCCTGTTCGGCCGTAATAACGGCGGTAACTCCTTTGTTCTTGAGCCAGCGAAAAAGACGCCGAAATTCAGCCCTTAAGATGGTCATATTCCTAAAACCGCTGAAAACAGCCTCCAAAGTGTCCATGACTACCCGCTTGACCCCGATGGAGTTGATGGCCCTGTCCATTCTAACGAACAAACCTTCCAGATCGTATTCGCCTGCTTCCTCAATTTCGCTTGGTTCTATATAAATGTAGCTGATTATAATTTTTTTCTCTTCGATCAATTTGTTTAAATCCCACCCCAATGAAGCGACATTTTGAATCAGTTCTTCTTTGTTTTCCTCAAAAGAGATAAAGGCACCCGGTTCGTTATATTCAATAGCCCCCCGAATAATGAACTCCATAGCCAGGAGGGTCTTGCCGCAACCGGCGCCTCCGCATACCAGAGTGGGGCGTCCCTCCGGCAAGCCTCCGTCGGTAATTTCATCTAAACCCTTAATGCCGGTCTTGCATTTTTTCAACACTGATTGTGAATTATTTGCTTCTGGCATGGTTATCCTCCTTCTCTAGCCTGCCAGCCTCTGAAGATAAGTTGAATAGTCACTGTTCACTAGACGAGTTTGGTTACATCTCTGAAGTCTATTATCAGGTAGGGCTCTCCCGTTCCCAACACAGCCGACCCCATGATCAAGGGATTGTCTTTGAGGAAATCATGGGTAAAAGGAGTTACCACTACCTTAACCTTACGCAGGACTCGGTCAACTTTACAGGCGATATGATTTTTCTGTTCATCCTCCACGACCATGATTCGTCCCGCGTCCTGGCCGGTCTTTTGGGGTTTTTCCGCTTCAAGAAAGAACAGGTCGCTCAAATTTATATAGGGGATCAATTGGTCGCCATATTGGAAAAACCGGCCGCCCTTGAATGAATGGATAGAGACCCTATTTATATCAATTATTTCCTTCAAGCGCAGATAGCCAACTCCAAATGTTTGTACACCGGCTTGAATTAACAAAACATCCTGCGTCCTCTGGGCCTCTTTCAAAGGCAAGGTCAATTCCAGTGTGACGTCCTCTCCCAATCTGGAATCGAGGTGGACTCGGCCTCCTTTTGATTCAATGACCGAGCGTACAACATCCATGCCTACCCCCCGGCCTGAGACATCAGTCACCTTTTTGGCCATGGAAAAACCCGGCAGAAAAATAAGGTTCAAGATAGCCGAATCACTCAAGCCGTCATCAGGACCGATCAGTCCCTGACTTAAAGCTTTTTGTTTAACGGCCTCAGGATCAATCCCCCGGCCGTCATCTTGAATGGTAATAGTCAGACGGTCGTCATTGCGCAGGGCGGTGACCACGAGCCTTCCTTCAGCGGTTTTTCCAACCCTGATTCTTTCTTCAGGTGTTTCCAATCCGTGGTCAAGGGAATTGCGAACAATATGCACCAGGGGATCACCCAGGGCTCGTAACAGTTCTCTGGGGGCCTCAATTTCACCGCCGGATACCTTCAAGCTGACGCGCTTGCCCAAGTCGACGCACAATTTGTCCACCATGCCGGGCAGTCGGTTAAAGACATCGTTCAGTTGGCGGTTAGACAGCCGTCCCAGTTCCTGCTCCACCCCGTTAACATGCTTATCCAGTCCTGTATAATTATCTTTTAAGTATCTTAGATACCGGGAGGGTATAATTGGGGATAGTTCGGCAATCAGATTTTCCAGAGAGTTTCTGTCGGCCACCAGGTCACCAGCGTGGTCGGACAAGCGCTTGATGACGGCGGAAGAGACCCTGACATACTCCTCAATGGACTCTGTGTCCGAATCCGTGCCCTCTTTTGGTGAAACCAGGCTATTATCTGCTTGGGGTTGGGGCGCTTCTGTTTCCTGAGCCTCCGGCGCCAGTTCAATTTCTCCACTAACCGCCACTCCTTCCGTCCAGAATCGGCGGAAGGCTTCACCTATTATCTCTGGCGAAATATCACATAAGTCATAAATAATATCCCAAGTCAGGAGAAAACCATCCTTGTTAAGGGCCTTGCCGATATCGGCCAGGTCTTCGTCTAATGTTTTCCGGTCCAGATATTCGAAAGCCACTTTCCCCCTATCCGATACCTCCTCAAACGCGGCCAGGGTCCTACGGCAAGATTCGGTGATGTCATATCCTGATATGAGGACTTTTTCTAAGTTTTGAGATTTTAGGGGGATAGAGACTTTCTGGGTGGTGGCCCTGATCCTGGTCAGGATTTGCTCTAACTGGTTGACCACGATGGATATTTCTTCTAAAAAGAATCCTTCCTTATCCGGCCCTACCTCTTTTTTCATATCGTCTAACAACTCCCCCACCCTGCTTAGGGAGATGCGTTCCAGATTGGTTGGACGAAGTGAATAAAAATAATTTTTGTACTCATCCTGTTCAAGGACAGACGGATCAGTGGCCTTGACCAGGGCCTCCTGGACAAGCCGCAAACCTTTTAAAATCTTTTGACCATCTTCGCCGCACAGGTTAGCGCCCGGTTTCTGCCATTTTTTTAGTATACCCTCAAATTTATGAACAAAATTAGCTAAATGGGTTATGCCCAAAAAGCCGCAGCCCCCTTTTAACGTGTGCAGCGCCCGAAAAATGGCGTTTACGCCCGCCAGGGAACAGCCATCGGGGGAAATTTTATCAATGGCTTCATCTAAGGTCGTAAGACCTTCCTGGATGAATTCTTTTAATATTTCGTTACTCATATTCTGGGGCCTTATGTTAACGGACGGTGAAAAGTGAAAAGTTAGCAACCAGCGCCCTGTTAAATTTACTCCGAACAGTGCAACGACTCTACCTCTTTGATTTTATCTATCCAGTAGCGGAACCGGTTGAACATGGTTTCAATTGCGGCCGTAAACTCATTAATTCTTACAGGCTTGAAAAAGATATAATCAACGCCCAATCCTCGGGATTCGATGACGGATCTGATGTTTTTTTCGCCGGTGATCACGATAAAATTGGCAGCCGGCGCCCTTCCTCTCATTTTTTTAATCATTTCAAAACCATTTATGTGCGGCATATTCAAATCCGTGACCACCAGGTCGGCCGGTTCTTTCATAAAGGACTGCAAGGCGCGGTATGGATCATCATATGAAGTTACCCGATGCCTGGTGAGGCCGGCCATCTGGGCCAACATATTGGCATCCAACGGATCATCATCGACTATAATGATATGATAATCTTTAATCTCCATTACGCTCCATCCTTTATATTTGAAGCAGCTTTTTGGCGGCGGCCAGTAACTCTTCCATATTTAGTTTGGTAATGTGCCCATTGGCCGACATAACGTTGGCCCTCTCTTTCATGCCGATATCTCCAATGGAAGAATAAATCAGCACCGGAGTATTACCTCTCTCCGTGTGCTGACGAATGTAGCCGAGGAGGGCTAATCCGTCGCACTTGGGCATTTCCACATCCTCAATGACCAGGGCTATTTCGGGATGCGAGTCGAAGATGTCGCCCGCTTCTTCTCCATCTCGGGCGGTCAGCACTTTCAGATTGCGTTCATCGAGTTCGAGCTTCAACATCTCCCTGACCGGGGTGGAATCTTCAGCCACCAGAACTGTCTGGCCGTTACCCCGCCATTCCTGCTCTACGCCGGCCGTGATTTTTTCTTTGGCCAGATTGGGCGCCAGCTCCAAAACAACCTTCTCGTAATCAACCAGCAAAATGTTATGCTCTTCCGTTGGCCGGGCGATGGCCAGGATGTAAGGGTTTTCAAATTGGCCCATGATATCTTCAGCGCTTTGCACCTGCGTCCAGAGGATGGTGTGCACCTGCTCGGTGGAATCAACCAGGAAACCGGTTATTTCATCAAAAAATTCTGTAATAATTACCCTACGAGCCTGGTCGCGGTCACTCTCCAGGCCAAGGACCGCCGCCAGTTCGACTAAAGGAATTATCCGGCCATGGTCTTCAAATATGCCGACCACTGCCCGGTGCGCGCCCAGGCGGGATTGAACCAGCCGGCTCGGTCGTTCCAGGATACGGCTAACTTTCAGGATGTTGATACCCAGACGCAGCCGACCGATACTATACTCGAGTATTTTCAGTTCATTTGAACCACTGCGTAAATAGGCTTCCGGCTCGACAAATTTAGTCATGGCTATCTTTCTCCTTGAAAATGTTTCCAACTTCTAAAGAGAAAACGACCCCTGCGCCATCGGGCAGATTGACGGCGGTTATCTTCCCGTTTAAGGCTTCGGCGGCCAAGCGGCAAAAAGTCAAACCCAGCCCGTGGCCTTTCCATTTCCTGTTGGTGGTCAGATGCAGTTGAGTACCGGCGTCAAAAATGCTTTGCAAATGTTCAACCGGGATGGGTGGTCCAATATTGGTGACTTTTAGGGTAAATCCCCTCTCATGGGAAGCGGCTTCCAGCAAAATCGGCGTCCGGCTATGGACATGGTACAAGGCGTTCAAGAGGAGATTATCAGCTATCCGATCAATTAGTTCGGAATCAGTGGATACTTTATGCCTGCCCTTGACGGTCCAGTTTAAGCTTTTTTCTTCTGCCTCGGCTATGGGCATAAAGCGGTCGGCTATATTCTTAATCAAAGCGCCCAAATCAAATAACTGAATATGGGGCGTCAAACTGCGGGTGGTTAGAACCTCCTGCATGTCGTTTAGCATTAATTGAACCCGCTCTAAAGCCGACAAAGAAGTTCTGATAAGATTAACATGGTTTTCTTTTTTTAAATCCAGCTTCCCGGCCAGTAGTCTGGTTAATACCCGGTTGATTACCGAAATGGGGGCATCCAGATCATGGATGATCATCCTGGTCAGCAGGGTTAAATCAGCTTCCGGTGGTTGATTTACAGCCATTGTGAAGGCTTCTCCTACAGGTGGCGACGGGGGTCTTTGTGGCGCCGGCCGTTTATCCGGCGTGGTTCCAACGGATCTTTTCAAAATTAGAGCCAATTTTTACAATCTTAGCGGATTAAGAACCAGAATTATTTTCCCTTCCGAGGTAATGGTGGCACCCATGAATTCTGGAAAGGTTCCCAGAGGCCCTTCAATATTTTTAATAACATATTCTTCTTCTTTAAAAAAAAGATCTACTTCCACAGCCGTTTTCTGACCCGCGACATTCAGGATAACGAGTGAACTCATCTCGTCTTGTCCATGGTTCCGGCCCGAAGTGGGACAGCCGTCAGAGTTTAACCCGAGAACCTCTTTCAAATTTAATACCGGCATGGTCTGATCTCTAATGACCACCATCTTCCGGCCTCTGTGAGAATGAAAGGACAATCTGTCTGTTTTGATGGTCTCAAGCACATATTCCAGGGGTAAATAATAATGCTCATCCGACACCGAGACCTTAAGGCCGCGGCTAACCGCCAGCGTTAAGGGAAGCCTCAATAGCGCAGTTACCCCAAAGCCCGGCCGGTTGGTCAGGGCAACCGTCCCGCCAATGGCCTCGATTTCTTTTCTGACCACATCCATGCCCACACCACGGCCGGAAACATCAGTAACCTCGCTGGCTGAACTGAAGCCAGAATGGAAGATCAGGTTAACCCTGTCCTCCTCACTCATTCTTTCCAATGTGTCCGAATCGACTATTTTTCTTTCCATGGCCAGCAGGCTGAGAGTTTTGGTGTCTATGCCCCGGCCGTCATCGGACACTTCAACCATGGCATGATGGCCTTGATTATGAGCCCTTAGACGAATGACGCCGCAAACGGGTTTTCCCGCTGCCCGCCTGACTTCAGGAGTCTCGATACCATGATCGGCCGCATTTCTCACCAGATGAACCAGCGGGGTGCTGATGGCTTCGATGATCGTCTTGTCCAGTTCGGTCTCAGCCCCCTCTAGTTCCAAAACAATTTGTTTATTCATGCGCCGGGCTAAATCCCGGACTAATCTGGGAAACTTTTCGAAAACATGGGACACCGGCGTCATCCGCACTTCCATGATGGAAGCCTGCAAGCCGTCGCCGATGCGGCTGATGGCGTTACTAACCTCTTTGACTTTGACGGCTATGTCGGGCCGGTCATCATCCACCGCAATGGATCTGGCCAAATGACGCAGGCTGTTCTTGCCGACCACCAGTTCGCCGATCAGATTCATCAGGTGATCTAAGCGTTCTTGCGGGACCTTGATCATGGCCGAGCGTTCAGGCCCGGTAAGCTCTTGACCGGTCGGGATATCTCCGCCAGGCTCTTGTTTTTCAGAT
The DNA here is from genome assembly GCA_015233295.1 of Deltaproteobacteria bacterium. Lineage (GTDB taxonomy): Bacteria > Desulfobacterota > JADFXK01 > JADFXK01 > JADFXK01 > JADFXK01. Next base: position 6,742 of record JADFYC010000027.1, read on the forward strand.
ATATCCGGTCGGCCGGCCTCTGGCTCGGATAATTCCTCCTTTTCGGCCACCATCTGGATGATAAGCCGCAACATATTCTGGAGCACGGGCAAATGACCGGCTATGGTCTCATCGGACCAGTTCTGAGTCAGTATTTTTAACGAATTAAGACCCTGGTCTGCCTGTTTGGCCTGATCAAGCTGACCCGCTGCGGTGAAAGTCCGCTTGAGAGTTTGAAAGGCTATCCTGACTTTGCCCGCGGCTTTTACCCGGGTAGCCTCTTCCATTAATTGCTTCAGGCCGGCTTCCAGGCTCTCGGCCACCTGTTTCAGCGTTTTGATAACAGCCGCATCATGAAATGATTTTTGTTCGGCCCGGCCGGGCGCGGCGGTCGGCTCTGAAGCGACGGTCTCTCCCGCAGTATTATTCAGCTTTTCAATGAAGTTATGGATGTCATAACCGGCTTCATCGCCCCGATAATAAAAATCCATCAACCGCCTGGTGTGGTCACAGACTGACAGAAGGAGGTCCGTATCCATACGAGCCAGGGCGACGCCGCTTTCGCGTCTTGTTTGAATCAAGTGTTCTGCGGTATGAACCAAGAGCCGCATCTTGTTAAGGACGTGATTCTGCCTGACCTGTTCATGTCTGATGAGGGCCAATAGCAAACCGGCTATTCCTTTAAAAGAATGAAAGCCGCGGAGCATGACTTCCACCATGTTTCTTTTAGATGGGTCGGCTTCAATGGCCAGCAGGGCGTCTTCCACAGACCGCAGATAATCCCGGCCTTCACCAATGAAATCCTGGGTCATCTGCAGAGTAATGGTGACCGCCGGTTCTTTCTGCTCCTCATCTTTGTCGAGAAGTAAAGAAATCTGGACAGGTAGAGTCAAATCCGGGGGAATATCTGAAGGAGTCGAATCGATAACCGCATTTGGCGTTTCCTGGGCCAAAACGTCAGGCGCAAGCAAGTTTTCTTCAGAGAGCTTGTCTTCAATCCAGGCCATCAGGTCGGCCATGTCTGTCTCTAAAGTCACGGCCTGAGCGTCGGCATTGTCTTCTCCGGCCAGGTCCCCAGCGATTGACAGGACCTGGGTAAACCGTCTTTTCAGTTCTTCTACCACTGTCAGCAGACAATCGGCGCCATCCGTATCCACCACCCGGTGGCCGGCCCCTATCTGATCCAGCAACTTCAGAAGCCGACGAGCGAGTTTTTCCATAGGCCCCAGGTCTAAAAAACCCGCCAGGCCGGCTATCCATTGAAGCGGTGATGTAAGGACGTTGACTTTTTCCGACAGCGCGGCCGGCCGGCCCTCCAGCGACAAAATACCACCTGCAATATCCTCAAGCTTTTTAAGCGCGCCTGGAATAACCTCCAGCATCAACTTAGCGTCGGCCGGCCGAACAATCATGGATGAAGATCCGGGCATGGGCTTTCCTTTGGTTAACCTAACAGCAGCTTGATATTGGCGATGACTTCTTCCGGGTCGGTGGGTTTGACGATATAAATGTTGGCCCCGGCGTCAAAACCGCGCTGCTTGTCCTGGGCTTCATCTTCAGTGGAAATGATAATCACCGGCAGATCGGCGAAGCGTTTGTCTTCACGTACACGCTCAATAAAAGTATAACCGTCCATTTGGGGCATATTTATGTCGGTAATAATCATCTCAATATTATCATGGGCATAAAGCTTTTCTAAGCCGTCTGATCCGTCAATGGCCGTGATGGTTTCAAACCCATAGAGCTGCAAAATATAAGAATGGTAATTTCTGGCCATCTCTGAATCATCGACGACTAGCAGGATCCTTTTCATTTGCCCTCCTGGTCAGGTTTTTGGTACACGATGGAATCACCTTTGCGACGTAATCTGAAAGCGCCGGTGATGCGGCTCAATGATTCGGAATGCCCCAAAAAAATGTATCCGCCGGGATTTAGGCAATCATGGAAGCTGGAAACCACCTGGGCGCGGGACTCATTATCAAAATAGATGAGCACATTCCGGCAGAAGACAAAATCTATGTCGCTGAAACGGGTTAACTCAGCCGGGTTTTTCAGATTAACCCGTTCAAATTCGACCGTGTTTCTAATTTGCTGTTGAACCCGATATCGCTTCTCGGCCGTGGAGGTAAACCATTTGGCCAGGTATTCGGGCGGGACATCTTTGACCGCTCTCTGCTCATAGACGGCCTGTTGGGCCGTTTCCAACACCCGGGTATTGATATCCGTCCCATAGATGGTGATGTTCCAGTCATCGAAGTCTTCAAGCATCTCCCTGAGTATAATGGCCAGAGTATAAGGTTCTTCTCCGGTGGAACAACCAGCCGACCACAACCGCAGCCGCCGGCGCCCCAGCTTCCTCTTGACCTGACACGTCTCCTGCAAGCAGTGCTCGGCAAAAGAGGCCAACTGCTCAAACTCTCTAAAAAAATAGGTTTCATTGGTGGTCAGCAGGTTGACCAGAGCCTGCAATTCCAGGCGTTGGGGATCACAAAATCGGAGATCCCGAAAGTAATCGACGTAATCTAGGGCGTCGGTGTTTTGAATTCTTGCGTCCAGCCGTTTCTTAACATAGAACAATTTCTTGTCGTCGAACATGATACCCGTCTGACGATAAATAAAATCCCGGATCCGTTTATAGTCTTCAAAGGATAGTTTCACATTTAGCTCTCTTCTGATATCAGGCAAGCTCGGCGATGAGTCCGGCGTCGTCTTCAGTGCCAAACTGATCAAGATATTCGGCTGCGGCCATGCGGAACGATTCATAATCTGATTTTACCATTTCCCTGGCCTGGTCTAGTGCGCTGTCTCCCATGCCGAAAAGAACTGTTCGAGCCATCTCCCAGGCCAGATCCGATTCGGGATTTTCCATCAAGTGTTGATGGAGCTTCTGACAAAGAGCAGGAGGCAAAAATACTCCTTGATGTCTGTCTAAAATGGCGGCGGCCGCTTCAACCACCGGCTTCAACAGAATTGAGCCTTGCTGTTCCAGAAGAGTCTCCAGCAGGTCCAGCTCTTCTTTTCCACCCAGCGCTCCCAGGTAGCGAAAAAATGAAAACATGATCAGCGGATGGGACTCTTTAATCAGTTCCTGAATAATAACCCGACGGTTAGGAGAATGGCCCAGCTTAGCCAGTGCTTCCAGGCAGGTGCATCGGATCATCAATTTGTTTTCTTTAAGCAGGACCTCTTCAATGGCCGAGGCCGGGCTGTTTATCCCCATATTGCCTAAAGCCTCTATGGCCGCCTGCTGCACATTGGCGTTGGGATCGGCCAGTCGGCCTTCCACAATGGCCATCCATTCCTTTAATGAGCTGTCAGCTAAAGTATCTACAACGAATTTACGCACATCTTTATTGGGGTCCTCAACCAGAGTTGACATGGTTGATAAAAAGGATGCGACAAAAAGATGCATTGACTCGATGGCCGCATTTCTGAGAAACGGTTCATCAGACCTGAACATCCGTTCCACAAAAGAAAATCCGGCTACGGGAAAAGCAAATTTTTTCAATAAGTTAAAAACTTTTTCCTTTTCCGCCACAGAAGACGTCGCTTCAACCCGTTCAACCAGACACTCGATTATCCCGGCCAGGTCGATGGCCCTTAAAAATTCAATGGCGGCCTGCTTTTCTTGTTCAGACCCACTTCGCAGTTTATCCAGACTGGTTTGAATATCCATTTTTCTTCCTGAAGAAACAGGGTCGATGTGAATAAACGCCTATGTTATAGTCAGGAGCCGACGTACTTGATAATATGGTCGGCGATTTCCCAACTGCCGGCTACGATTTTGGCGCCTCCTCGGGCCACGGCTTCACCGGGCATGCCCCAGACGACCGCGCTTTCCTCACTCTCTGCGATGGTTATTCCGCCTCCCCGGGTAATTTCAACCATGGCCTCTGCTCCGTCATCACCCATACCGGTCATCAGCACCCCAATGGTGTCAGCGCCGTAAACACTGTAGACGGACCGCATCATAACATCTACTGACGGAATAAACAGATGAGGCGGCCGGGTGGGAGTCCGGATGACCACTTCACGGTTGATTTTTTTGGCTAAGGTCATATGGCAGCCCCCGCGGGCCAGATAGATCGTCCCCGGAGACACGATCATGCCGCTTTGAGCTACCACACAGTGCAAAGAGCAGTTCCTGTCCAGCCGCTTGGCGAAAGTTTCAATAAAATTGACGGGCATATGCTGGACCATAAATATGGCGGCGTTGAGTGAGCCGGGCAGACGGGGCAGCACCTCGTAAATAGTGCTGGGTCCGCCAGTGGATATGCCCAACGCCACCACCGGGTAGCCAAAACCTGATTTGACCCGGCGCTCCACCGCTGGACATACCGGGGCCGGCCGGCGCCCCAAGTCCCTGGCCGCTGGTCTGACGGTTGAACGTGAGCCCTTTTGCCTGAGCCGAGCGGATACTCCGGCTTTGGCCGCCGCCCGAACCTTGCTCACCAGGTCGCGGGCTACCATGTCCATGTTGATGGATACGGTGCCGCCCGGCTTAGGCACATAATCGAAGGCTCCCAATTCCAGGGCCTGGATGGTCACCGCGGCGCCGGCCTGGCTGAGTGATGAGACAATAATAACCGGCGCGGCTTCCATCTTGACCAGAATCTCCAGGGCGGACAGTCCGTCTAATCGCGGCATGTTGATATCCAACAAGATTACATCGGGCCGGGACTCCTTGCTTTTCTCAATGGCGTCCTGCCCGTCTCTGGCTGCGCCGACCACTTCAATGTCTCCGGCGGCTTCCAGGATATTCCGCAGCGACCGCCGCATCAGAGCGGAATCATCGGCAAAAAGAACCCTTATCTTAGAAGCCATTGTCTCCGTCTTTTCATAAATATTTCCATATATTCCAAATGGCTCGGAAAAACCGTCGCCAACTTTTAGCTATAAGCGTTCAGCTTTCAAAAAAACACAAATTGTCGGAGCCGGCGCCCGGCTTGCAAGCCCGCAGTCTAACCTGGTTTTCCCGAGCAGGGCTAGTCTTCGATTTCCAGATCCCTTTTTCCTTTGGGCGATTTTTTCTTGTCATCTCTTTTGACGCCGGAGGAGCGGATTTCCTTCTGTTCTTTAGAGGAGAAAAGTTTGCCTGTATCCAGCAGCAAGATCATCCGGTTACCCTCATTGGCCTTGCACACGCCGGACATGAATTCCCCCTGGTCTTCGTCCCGGCCGGAGCTGACAATTTGCGGCGTCGGTTCAATGTCTTTAGCCGACAGCCTCAGGACTTCGTTGACCTGGTCAACAATAATACCTGTCCGGGCTCCGTCCAGTTCCACAATAATAATTCTGGTTCGATCATCAGCTTCCTGGTCGGGCAGGCCGAAACGCCGGCGCAGATTGACCAGCGGGACAACCTGCCCCCTCAGGTTGGTCACACCAGCCAGAAATGCCGGCGCTTTGGGCAACCGGGTTATCTCACCTAACCGGTTTATCTCCTGGACCTGTGTGATTTCAATGCCATACTCTTCGCCGCCCAGCAAGAAAGTGACCAACTGCTCCTCTTCAATGGAAATGCCGGTTTTTGAAGAGACGGTTGATCCGGTCTGGTCGTCACCCATTATGGCTCCCACTTCTTCGACGTCAAGCAAGCCGCGCTGATCAAGAATGAGGATTAACCGCTTGCCGTCATCCAGCCGGGCTACGGCTTGCAACTCCCGGCCGCTGGAAGCCAGCCGCGGGGTCTGGTCAATCACCGCCATGGGGACACGCAGCACTTCATTAACCTTGTCCACCATCAGCCCCAGGGTCAGTCCTTCCACTTCAATGACCAAAACTCGTTGGTCAGAGGCTTCCATTTCCGACATACCCAAAATAATTCTTAAATCCAGTAAAGGCAGCAAAACATTGCGAACCGTAAATAGCCCCCGGACATAGTGAGGTGCATTGGGGACGGCCGTTATTTCGGTGAGTCGAAGGATTTCCTTGACCACACCGATATCAAAGGCGTATTCCTCTTCGCCCACTACAAAGGAGACCAGTTGGCGTTCCACCAGTTCATCTTGTTTCTTAGTTTGGGATTCTTCAGTTTTTTGAGAGTGACTGAGTGTCTCTTTCCTGACCGCGGCAGCGGAGGTGTCAATATTGACGATTTCCTCGGGGCGGATGACCATGATCAGACGTTTGCCCCCATCGAGCTTGATGACGCCACTTAAGAAAGACTGGTCCACGCCGCTCTGGATGACCGACGGCGGCGGTTCTTCATCCGAGGTGGCCACCCGTTTGACCTCGCTGACCGCATCCACCACCATCCCGGTGGTGGTCCCCAGGACATCTAGAATCAGCACCCGGGTGCGTTCCGTGGCTTCGGCTTCCGGCAAAAAGAGCCGGCGGCGACCGTCGATCACCGGCAGAACATTGCCCCGCAAATTGGCAATACCAGAGACATATTCAGGTGCTCTGGGGATATAGGTAATCTCCGGCATTCTGACTATTTCTCTGACGGTTTTTATATCAACGCCGAATTCTTCATCCGCCAACCGAAAACAGACCAACTGCCGCTCATCAACCTCAGCCCGGCGGCCATCCGTTACCGAGTCCACTATTTTTTGAGTCTGGGACATAAGTTATCTCCTTGAACTCTAACCGACATTTTGCAACTCATCAGCCTGGCTGGCGATTTCTTCCACTGCGGTCCCGATTTCCTGGAGCCCTTTGTGCCCTTCTTCAGCGGCTTCGGTAGCTTCCTTGCAGCCTTTGGAGGCCTCTTCAGCGGCCGCGGCGATTTGATCCACAGCTTTCCTGGCTTGTTCCAGGGCATCCTCGGTCTGTTTGGCGCCGGTGGTCATGTCCTTCATCCCATGCAGGACGGTGCCGATTTCCTGGTCAATAACATTGAGGTTGGCTGTGGATTTCTTAGCGTCGTCAACCAGAGCCCGGGTGGCTGCGCTGGCGGCGTTAATGTCGCCGGCCACCTGAATGATCTTGTCCTGAATGGCCCGAACCATGTCTTTAATCTTGTCGGCATTTTCGGCGCTTTCGTTGGCCAGGGTGCGGATATCACCAGCCACGACGGAAAACCCCCGTCCGAATTCCCCGGCCCTGGCCGCTTCGATGGATCCATTGACGGCCAGCATGTTGGTTTGAATAGTGACCATGGAAATTTGGTCAACGATCTTTTCTATGTTCCGGGTTCTAACCTCCAGGACTTTGATGTTATTGGCGGCTTCTGTTGATTTATCAGTGGCTACGCTGACATTGGCGATGAGGTTATCCACATTGATTTTGTTTTGGGCCAGGATATCCTGGATGGTTTTGATGTTGTCTTCGGCCTCACCGGCCCGGCCGTTCATTCCCTGGGCGGCCAGGGCCAGTTTCTGGGCCAGGTCACGGGATGTATCGGCGTTCTTGGTTTGTTCTATGGACGCTTTGTTGATTTGTTCAATGGCTGTCATGATTTGGACGGCGGCGGAGGTGGCCTCCTCCGCATTGGCTGAAAGTTCCTCAGCCGAAGCGGCCACTTCCTCGGCCGTTTTCTGGGTATTTATGGCGTTTTTCAGGGCCTCTGACTGTTCGCTCAAGTTATCGGCAGCCGTCTGCATTTCGGCGTAAGCCTTGTTTTGTTCCTGCAAGGCTTTCAACGATTCTTCACAGGCGCCGCTTTGTTCCTCAGCCGCCGCGGCGATCTGTTCCGCTCCTTTAAGAAATTCCTGCGATCCGGTCAGGATGGTGGCCGCGTTATCGGCGATGGATTTACAGCCCTCCACGATAGATTTCATATCATCGGAAATCTTTTTCAGGTCGACGGTAATGACTTTAGCTTTCTCCACTTCTTCCTGAGCCGCGGCGCCGGTGGATTTGACATCTTCTACGACCACCTGAACCTGTTTCTGGATATCGGCTACCACCTTCTGGATATCCTTGGCGCTCCTTTCAGATATCTCGGCCAGGTTACGGACTTCATCGGCCACCACCGCGAAACCTCGGCCGTGTTCTCCGGCCCGGGCGGCCTCGATAGCGGCGTTCAGGGCCAAAAGATTGGTCTGGTCGGCTATCCGGACTACGGCCTGGACAATTTCACCAATGGATTCACTTTGTTTGGCCAATTCCTCAATTAGCTTGGCAGATTCCATATTGGCGTCGGCCGACTTACTCACACCGGTGATTAAATCTTCAATGTCGGCGCTGGTCACTTCGCTCAGTTTCTGGAGGTTAATAATTTTTTCGAGGGACATCTTGCCTCGCTCATCCGCTGTCTTGGCCGCCTTTTCAATTTGGTTGATGGCTGCTCTCGACTCTTCAGCGGCTGATGAGGCCTCCTCGGCGCCGGTGGCGATGGTGGTCATGGTTTTTTCCAACTGTTCGGCGGAAGTGGCCGCTTCAGTAAGGGCGGCGGCCATTTGAGTTATGGATGAGGCGATCCGCTCGGACATGGCCTGAACTCTGGCTAAAGTCCGGGCTTTGGCTTTGTCTTTAGCTACATTCTGGGCGTCATCTCTTCTAACTGCCACGGCTGCGTCCTTCTTCACCGTCAAGCCGGTCATTCCTGCTGGTCTGGCTAATTTCTGGGCCATTCTTTCTCCTTTTCTTGATGCCGGTTGTTGGTTTCAGGTCAATGTATTAACTTAAGGCGAGAAATAAATATTCGGCCTATCGGGATGTGGGCCTCGACGAATTCAGCCGACTCGACGATAATCCCGGCCATGAGTTTGTCTCGGAGAGCGGGTTGATCAAGATGGGGTTGTTTGGCGCAGCGCTTCAATCCATCTGGGGCTCCTTTGAAACCGTTTTGGAATCATCCGGACGCCGGGTATTACCCGCCCTCTTGGGATGAAGGGTCAACTGAATCTCGTGTTTAACTCCGCTGTTCACTTCTTCGGCCCGGACCTGAAGCAGACCATGCTGGTCAATAGAAAAGGTGACTTTAATGTCGGGTTCACCGGCTTTGGCCGGGGGCAGTCCGCCCACCGTAAAATGTCCTAGAGAAATCAGCTCGTCTTCCAGTTCGGCCTTCTGTAACACATGGACGGTGACTTCGGTTTGGTTATCACGGGTGGTAGTGAACAAGCGGTCGTTCTCCAGCGGGTAAGAGGCGCCCCGGTTAATCAATTTGACGAATTCACCTAAATCGTCTTCTATGCCCAGATCATGTGAAATCACATCACGGAAATCTATCTCATGATAAATCCCGGCCATCACCCCGGCCAGGACGCCCGCTCCGATAGCCACAATTTCTTCGGGATTAAGGTCATAACGAAAGGTTACGCCAGTCGGAAAGGTTTCGGCCAGCAGCCGTCTGACACAGGGAATACGACTGCTGCCGCCTACCAGCACCACCGAACCGACCCAGTTCGGGTCCAAATTGGCGCTCTCCAGTGATTCCTGCAGAATCCGGTGAATATTGTCTAAAATTGGAGCGGCCAGACTCTCCAGCGTCTCTCTGGACAGCGGCATATTCAAGTGCAACGGACCTTTCTTGGTGACCGTCACATAGGGAATCATGATCCTGGTTTCTTTCACGGCGGACAGATCTACTTTGGCTTTTTCGGCGTGACTCAATAACTGCTGGTAGGCCAGGGGATCGGCAAACAAGTCAGGGCCATGAATCTTTTTAAAATAGTCCCTGGCGTTCTCCACTATCAGACGATCAAAATCAACTCCGCCCAGTCTGGTATCACCACCCACCCCTTGGACCAAAAAGGCTCCGTCTTTGACCTCAAGAAAGGTAATATCCAATGTGCCTCCCCCAAAATCAAAAACCAGCAGGTGGTCATCATTGTTTCTCTGCAGACCGTAGGCCAGGGCGGCCGCTGTGGGTTCATTGAACAACTTATACACCTTGAGACCGGCCAGTTCACCGGCCCGCATGGTGGCCTCCCGCTGAAGGTCATTAAAGTAAGCCGGAACCGTAATCACGGCGCCGGTAACTTCATAGCCCAGATAGGACTCCGCCACCCCCTTGAGGTATTTTAAGATTTCAGATGAAACCGACTCTGGAGTCAATTCCCGTCCCTGACAGTTCCAGGTCTGGTCGCCGCCCATGACTCTCTTAACCAGGCTGATGGTATTTTCATGGTTGAGCACCGCCTGAGATTTAGCCAGTTCTCCTACCAGAATTTCATTTTGTTGGATGGTAACGACGGAGGGAGTGACTCGCTCCCCGCGCTCATTAGCCACTATGATTGGTCTGTCGTCACGCACCGGGACGGAGACCAGGGAGTTGGTCGTTCCCAGGTCAATACCTACAATGGTTGGTTTCAATATATCCGTCACGAGTTTGAACCTCAGCTAACCTAAATTTGTGGTTATGAATTATGATCGAGTTCATTATCTTCAGTTAACATCAAATCCAGATGCTTTTGGGCTATCCGGTTATCGGGATCTACTGATAAAGTCCGCCTGACCATCTCGACCGCCAGCGTCGGGCATTCCAGTTTCCAAAACGCGGCGGCCAGGTTATTGGAAGCCTTGACCAGTTTTGGATCCAGAGTCAGGGCGGTAAACAAAGGCGGCAATGAGTCCATATAGGAGCCTTGTTTTAACAACTCGACGCCTTGGGTGAAAAAATCCGCGGCCCGCTCTTTATCTAATTTTTTCTGTAATTCCTTGGGGATCGGCTCGTTTTTTTGTCTTAGGAGGTCTTCTAATTTGGTTCCAAGTTTTCTTTTCATTTGGCCGGCCCCTCATCGATGACATCTACCAAGGCCCGGTAATCACTGGCGCCTATTGAATTGGAGGCGTACTTGAAAATACATTCTCCAAAACCGGGGGCTTCGGCAATGGACACATTTTGCCGGATCGGCGGCAACACCAAATTTTTGCCAAAGTTCTTTTCCATTTCCAAGTGGACTTCATGGGACAGTCTGGTGGAGCGATTGTAAAAAGTTGGGATAATCCCTGTTATTTTAAGATCCGGGTTAACCGTGGCGTTTATTTGATAGATGAATCTAACCATGGCGGCCAGTCCCTCCATGCTGAGAAAGGTCGTCTGGACGGGGATGATCGCTTCGCGCACGGAAATTAAACTCATGAGGTTCAAAAGACCCACCGTGGGTGGCTGGTCAATGATGACGTAGTCAAATTCGGCGGTTTTTGGGGTCAGGAGCATTTTGGCCA
>JADFYC010000280.1 GCA_015233295.1 Deltaproteobacteria bacterium
ACCTCTTTGGCCATGCTCTTCGGGAATTGGCCGACGGCGACGGAATGGCTCTTAACCTCTGGCTCGGGAATTCTAATTGGGAGTTTTCTTCGATTCCCAAAACCTGGCTCTATCATACAAGGGTCAGTTTGGCCGCAACCGAAGAGACTTCCGTCTCGGCGCTGATGTTATGACCGAAGCAAATTTAAAGGCAATGTACGGAATTGATGTGGATGTCATCAGTCACAATGGAGTGAAGGTTATCCGTCCGAGGTTGAATTCATGATTGAAGTTATTAACCTATGCAAGAGCTATGGGAAGATTAAAGCTGTGGACGATCTCTCGTTTACCATTAACCAGGGCGAGATATTCGGACTGCTGGGACCGAACGGAGCCGGCAAGACCACGACGATAAAGATGCTGACCACGTTAACTAAGCCTGATTCCGGCAGATGTATCATTAACGGCATCGATGTGGTTGACCATCCCCTGGAGATTAAGCGCCGTATCGGGGCTGTTCCGCAGGAGAACAATTTGGAGAGGGAACTTACCGCATATGAGAATCTGCACATTTATGGGATGCTGCATAATGTCACGGAGATGAAGGAAAAGATCGACGAGGCGCTGAAAGTGGTCGATTTATGGGATAGACGGGATTCCATTGTCACCGGGTTTTCCGGAGGGATGCAGAGGAGGCTCCTGCTGGCCAGGGCATTGCTACCGGAGCCTCCCGTGCTTTTCCTGGACGAGCCGTCCATCGGCTTAGACCCGCAAATCAGGCGGCAGATGTGGGATATTATCAGAAAGACCAAGATTGATGGCCGGACGGTGATTATAACCACCCATTACATCGAAGAAGCTGCGGCCTTATGTGACACCGTGGGCATCCTGTCCAAGGGCCGGCTCATTGCTCTGGACACCCCCCAGAACCTGAAAACCACCGTTGGTGAGTATGTTGTTGAATTTCTAAATGATGACGGAAAGCTTATTCAGCGCATGTGCCAGGATAATGATGAAGCCCATGAACTGGCCAGACACGGGGAAGACGGGGTAACTATCAGGAAATCCAATCTGGAAGACGTCTTTGTTAAACTTACGGGAGAGCGTATCGGATGAGAAACAGTCTGGCCTGGTATCCCATATTCTTAAAAGAAATGTTGCTGTTTCGGAGAAAACTCCTACGGTTGGGATATGTTTTTTCCGCCATGATTATGCCCATAATTTATCTGGGCGCCTTCGGCTGGGGTCTGGGCCGGAGTGTTCGGATTCAAGGCACGGATTATCTAAGCTTTCTCATCCCCGGTCTGGTGGCTATGAGTTCTATGAACAACTCCTATAGCTGGGTGGCCAATGCGTTGAACCTCAGCCGGCTCTATTTTAAAACCTTTCAAGTCTTTATCCAGGCGCCGATCAGTCCTTCCGCCATCATGATCGGAGAGGTCCTGGCCGGTATGGTTAAGGGGCTATTCGCCTCATTATTGATTATTATTATAGGCCTATTCATCTCCTCGGCCCATTTTATAACTCCTCTTTTCGTTATTACTTTGCTGCTCAATTGCTTTTTATTCGCCAATCTCGGTGTGATTACCGGAATGCGGGCCAAGTCCCACGAAGATACGGCCACCTATACCAATTTTTTCATCATGCCGATGGCCTTTTTCAGCGGTACTTTCTTCCCCGTGGATAAAGTACCTCTATTTGTTAAACCAATTATTTACATTCTGCCCCTGACGCATACCAATATCGTCATCAGGAAGAGTTCGTTAGACTATGAAGGTTTGATTTCCCTGTTGGTGTTAGTTGTCTATGCCCTTTTGCTTTTCGCCTATGGCTCTCGGTTAATTAGAAGGTACAGCGAGTGACCGTCCCTCGGCCTTTAGGCCCGAAAACCTGTAAATCAGGAGAGAAAATATGAAGATTCTGACCGTCATGTGGTCCAGCTACTTGTCCCTGATGAAAGAGGCCGCCAACGCCATGGATATCGATCTGGTGGCCTATTCCAACAAACAGATCAACACCAATTACGAGTTAATTGACCGGATCAAAGCCGAGATGGCCAGGGCGGAGTTGATCATCCTGTACCGGACAAACGATGCTTTCTGGGAGGAACTGGAAGCTGCCGTAAGGGAGGTTAAGGGCAGAATCCCGGTGGTCGTGGTGGGCAGTGATCCGTCATACTGGGCTTTATCCACCGTCTCTCCGGAAATTGTGGCCACGGTGTACAGATACATCCTTTTCAACGGAAAAGATAATCTCGTCAACATGTTCGGTTATCTTCTCCATCACATCTCCGATCAGTCGGTCGTCTTTGACCAACCTCAAGAAATTCCCTGGCAGGGCATTTTTCAGCCGGAGATGGGCGAGGTATTTAATTCTACCGAAGAGTACCTGGCTGCTTATCAACGGTTCCTGGGGCCACGGGAAATCCATTCTTATGTCGGCCTGCTCTATTCCCGGTCCAACTGGGTGACCGGAAATGTGGGAATAGAAAAGGCTCTCGTAGCTTCATTTGAAAGCCGGAATGTGGGCGTTATCCCCATTTTTCTATATTCGTTGAAGGATGCGAATCTCGAAAACCTGGGCGGCGTTGAGGTGATTGAGAAGTTCTTGCTGCGAGGCGGGCGGCCGCTGGTTGACGGACTGATTAAGCTGTCCATTTTCTTTCTCGGCAGCCTCAAAGGAGCCATGCGGGAATCGGATTCTCCCTCCGGCGTAAGTATGATGAAGCGATTGAATGTGCCTTTGTTTTGCCCGGTGATTTCATATTACAAGGACAAAGAGCAATGGCTCCAGGACCCGCAAGGCCTAGGGTCGCAGGTGGCCTGGAGCGTGGCCATGCCAGAACTGGAGGGCGTGATTGAACCCATGATCATCGGGGCCACCAAAGGCATCACCAATCCGGAAGAGGAATGCTATGAAGCTATCCCCGACCGGGTCGACCGGCTGGCCGAGCGGATCATCCGCTGGGTTAGTTTGAGAAAAAAAACTAACCGGGACAAGAAGGTGGCGTTTATTCTCCATAATAACCCTTGTGCATCGGTGGAGGCGACCGTCGGTGCCGGGGCTCATCTGGATACCTTGGAAACCGTCGCCGATATGATAAAACGGATGAAGGATGAGGGATATCAAATTGATCCGCCGGAAGACGGCCGGGCTTTGATAAATGACATCATGAACAAGAAGGCCATTTCGGAATTCCGGTGGACGACAGTGGGGGAAATTCTGGATAAGGGCGGGGTGCTGGATTTGGTGGAAAATGAAAGATACCTGCCCTGGTTTAACGCCTTGCCGGAGAAGACCCGAAAGCGGATGAGCGAAGCCTGGGGTAATCCTCCGGGAGAAGAAAAGAACGGAATTCCGGCGGCCATGGTCCATGAAGGCCAGATTGTCATTACCGGGGTAAATTATGGCCATGCCGTGGTGTGCGTCCAGCCCAAGCGAGGATGCGCTGGTGCCCGATGTGACGGCCAGGTCTGCAAGATACTCCATGATCCGGATGTGCCGCCCCCGCATCAATATGTGGCCACCTATAAATGGCTTTCCAAGGAATACGGAGTGGATGCCATCGTTCATGTCGGCACTCACGGTAACCTGGAGTTCCTGCCGGGAAAATCCACCGGTCTCTCCTCAGGGTGTTTCCCGGATATCGGGATCGATACCATGCCGCACCTGTATATCTATAATGCCGATAATCCACCGGAAGGCATTATTGCCAAGAGAAGAAGCAACGCCGTACTGGTTGACCACATGCAGACCGTGATGGTCAAGGGGGAGCTTTACGGTGATCTGGACCAGACGGAACGCCTTTTGGAAGAGTACGCAAGATACAAAGACGTAGAGCCGGGAAAAGCACATACCATTTCCCATATGATTATGGAAAAAGTGAAGGAACTTAATCTCCTGGATGGCGATACGGAATTCAGTCACGAAAACTTTAGCGATAAGGTCCGAGATATCCACGATAAACTCTCTCTGTTGAAAGACACCTATATTCCAAAAGGAATGCACATCTTTGGTCGACGGCCGGAGGGAGAAGCACTGGCCAGTTTTATCTACGCCATAGTCCGGTTCGATTCTACGCCGGATTCCTTAAGAGGATTTGTCTCCACAGTTGTCGGCCGGGAAACCGGTCTGGCCGGAGATCAGCTCAGAGAACAGGTGGAGGACGCGGCCAGGGATGCCTGCCGAGATTATGTCCTGCAGGGCCGGAGTCTGGCCCAGAGTCTGGGTGTTAATTTTGGTATTCTCCCTGATGATCTGGCAGGTATGGAGGCCATCCAGCAGCAAATAGATAATCTTGTCCAGGCGGTGGCTTTATCCGATGAGCCAGCGGCCCTGCTGAACGGATTTAACGGCGGATACATCGAGTCCGGCCCATCGGGTCTGATCACCAGAGGTCGGGCCGATGTGCTCCCGACCGGACGGAACTTCTATCCCCTCGATCCTCAAAGGATTCCCACCCCAACGGCCTGGGAGATTGGAAAAAGCCTGGCGGAAAAGACTCTGGACAAGTTCTTGGAGGAAGAAGGCAGGTATCCCGAGAATATCGCCTTCTATTGGATGTGCACCGACATCATGTGGTCCGATGGTGAAGGGCTGGCTCAGATGATGTACCTCATGGGCGCCAAACCGACCTGGCAGTCCAATGGACGGCGGAAAGGCTACGAGATCATTCCGCTTACGGAACTAAACCGGCCCCGGATAATTTCTCCCAGACCATCGACCTGCTGGACGATATCGTTCACGATGTTTCGAAACTCGACGAGCCGCTGGAATGGAATCTGGTGAGAAAACATACCATGGAGCGGTTGGGTGACCAGCCCGCGTCCGACCGGGATGTATTCCGAAAAGCGACTTATCGCATCTTCACCAGTATGCCCGGCACCTATCAAGCCGGAACCCAACTGGCCGTGTATGCCTCGGCCTGGAAAACTGAAAAGGACCTGTCCGATATCTTTCTGTATTGGAATGGTTATGCTTACGGAAAAGGGACTTTCGGAGAACCGGCCCATCAAAGCCTCAAGGCGAGTCTGAAGAACGTAGAACTCACCTTCAACAAAACCGTCACGGACGAGTATGACCTCACGGGATGTTGCTGCTATTTCGGGGCGCACGGCGGGTTGATCAACGCGGCTAAGGTGGTGTCCGGCCGAGAGATTCTCAATTACTACGGAGACACCAGAGAACC
>JADFYC010000281.1 GCA_015233295.1 Deltaproteobacteria bacterium
CTGTCGTTCAACTCCGGTGTTCTCCGTTGGTTTGGCCACAAGAACCTCAACATCAATCGTTGTCAGGCCGGGTAATCAGGCCAATGTTGTTGAATTAAGCGTGCAACGTTAAGATTTCTCGCTTCGCTCGAAATGACAGTGAAGTGAACCATATTGAATGACGATGTAAATTTGTCATTCCGAACGAATGTGAGGAATCTTATCACATCCGAAGATGGTCAGGCCGCATTCTTAATTCAACAGCATTGGGTAGTCAGGCCCGGTGGCGATGCCTGGCGGTTAGCGTCCGGCCTAGGGCCGCGGCGTTTCACCTGGCCGCCAATCATCAGGGGCATACAAAATGGCATAATGGGAGACACCAATCGGTGATCTCCAATACTCAATAAAAGCCCGAACCTCTTCCTTTGGCTCGATGACGCCGAAATGGCCTTCCAGCAGAACATCGGCCTGTAGGTCTATAAGTCTGCCCAACGAATCCAGGTAGTCTTTTTCATTAGATAGATATTTGGAATGGATCGGTCCGTGGATGTCTTGCCCAAAAAGGATAAGCTGACCGTCAATGGTGGTGGTATAGGCAACAGAACCAGGGGAGTGGCCTGGACAGTGAATGGCCGTCACAGTACCGTTACCGATGGCAATGGTCGATTCTTGGCCCTGCAATTTGATATCGATGACTAGCGGTTCCAGGTGGCCTCCACACCAGGCGGTGCCGGTTACACGGTTGTCACCTGTTTCAAGATAGATCGCGTCCAACTCATGGGCTACGATGCGGCAGCCGTATTCGTCTCTCACGGCCTGGGCTCCACCGGTATGATCGAAATGGCAGTGAGTCAGCAATAGGTATTCGAGTTGCGCATTTGATTCCAGGCATTCGTAGATGTTCTTCCGCAATTGCGGTTGATTTCGACCAGTTCCGGCGTCAATCAGGGCTGCTTTATCGCCGAAGCGGACGAGGTAGATGCCCGCGTCCGAGGGATCGGTCAGCTCCATTCCGCCCACTTGCCAGAGATTATTCCTAATTCTTATGCTCAATCCGACTCCTTAGTTGTTCGGAGTAAGGGTTATCCGGCTCAAACCGACCTGATTTGATGCTAACACCGACAAGGTTGCGGTGGCAGGGTGATACAAGACTGAATAAATTCCCGCACCTCTTGTTTTGTCTCGATGACGCCAAAATGGCCTTCCAGAAGAAGATCGGCCTGCAACTCAAGAAGCCTAGCCAGCGAGTCCAGGTAGTGTTTTTCATCAGAAAGAAATTCAGAATGGATCGGCCCCTGGGCGTCTTGTCCAAAAAGGATAAGCTGACCGTCAATGTCGGTCGTATAAACAACGGAACCAGGGGAGTGGCCTGGACAATGAATGGCCTTCACCGTACCGTTACCAATAGCAATGGTCGATTCTTGGCCTTGTAATTTGATATCAACGACAAACGGTTCGAGGTGCGCTCCATGCCGGGCGGCGCCAGTCACCCGGTTGTCACCTGATTCGAGATAAACCGCATCCAACTCATGAGCCACGATTCGGCAGCCATATTCCTCTCTCACGGCCTGGGCCGCACCAGTATGATCAAAATGGCAGTGAGTCAGCAGGAGGTATTCGAGTTGTCCATTTGATTCCAGGCATTCGGCGACATTTTTTCTCAATTGCGGCTGATCTCTCCCGGTTCCAGCGTCAATCAGGGCTGCTTTGTCGCCAAAGCGCACCAGGTAGATGGCGGCATCAGCGGGATCAGTTAACCCTCTTCCGCCGACCTGCCAGAGATTATTCTTGATTCTAATGCTCACTCCGACCCCCATTTGTAATGTTAGATAACCATTCAGAGTCTCAAGGGATTATATAAAAAACCTAAAATCATGAACCTACATCAGCCCCTCTTTGACACTGCAATCCGGGAAACGGTATCCAAGACATTCTGAAAGCCATACTTGTCTATCATGAATTCCAGGCCCATCTGAACGTCCTCCAACCTCACTTCTTCTTCGACTTCCTCTTCCTTTTCTTCATAGGTCAGGACATTATTCAGGCACTTTTCAACACACTTCGGCTTCGATAACGACGAATCGTCTTGACACATGTCACATTTGAGAGGAAGGCCGGAATCGGGTTCCTTGAAAAAGTCCCTGGATGGGCAGGAAGCCCTGCAAAAGGCACAATCGTCGTATTCCTTTCCGTCAATCACGTATTTGTTTCTGCCCATACATTCAGCCGGGGCATACTCACCCGCAAATACCGGAAGCCAGATGTTTTTTAGTCGATGACTGATTACCTGAATACGTGCCCTGGCCGGATTAACGCTGCTGTACTTAGGCGTAGCATGGAACGTGGAGCAGATGATCTCACATGCCCGGCAGCCATTGCACTTATCAGCGTCCACCTTGATTGACTTGACTATCTTCTTAATTTTGGCCAACTTTTAAGATCCCCCTCTCTTCTAAGTCTTCGGCTACATAATCCAGATCCAATTCTAATAACCTTTCTTTCGTAGGGATACCGTCCTTATTCCATCCCTTGAATTTGTAATACGTAGATAAGAGATTTTCCTCAAGTTCCGGGAATCTCCTTTTCCAATGGTCTTCAGGCGGCTTCTCATCGGCCCTGGTCATGCCTCTTCTGTTATTGAACGCCCGGTGCAGGTTCCGACTCCTATTGACTATCTTCTTTAGTCCGGCTTCATCGATGTCCATCCCTGTCGCCGCCGAGATAAGTTTCGGGTAATTGTGTATATGATATGGAGGCTTCAGGCAAAATGAAGCCATGCCGGCGCACAATCCCAAGGCGTCATCGATGTTGTGCAGCATTTCCATCCAGTCCACAATTTCACTGCACATCTCCGGAGTTGGGAAATACGGTATCGAGTTGTCTCCCCTTGGTTCCCAGTCCAGGACATATTGTTTAAATTTTTCGTCGGGAACCTGGAGCCAATCCTTTACAAACGCTTCCCTCTGCTCTCTAGTGGGAAAAGCCGCCTGCGGAAAATTCCCTTCAATTTGGGTAATGCTAATCTTCTCGTTGGTAGAATACATGAGGAAATAGATCGGATCCAACATTCCAAGCTTGAGAGGGAGTTGCTCATGTTTCTTGATCGTATTATGATCAAATTTTTCCGCCCCATTGCCGATCTTTCGGGCCGCATAATAAACGCCGTCAGCCAGAATATCTCCAATTCCTTCCCTCCGGACCACTCTGTCAAGTAACCAGGAAAACCGTCCTTCCTTATCAGACGGGCATCCTTCGAAGTCTTTATCAGTAAGAATGCCGGCTTCATAGAGCTCAACCGCGAACGCTAAAATTTGCGGGGTAGAGAATGAGTCCACCCCATACTCGGTGGCGCGTTGAAGGATTCTGAAGTTAAAGCGAAGGTCATCTACATAGGCCGCCATGGAATAAGTGAGTTTTCCGAAGCATTTCATCATGTATCTCGGACCGGCCTCAGGCGAAACCAACGCTCCGCATTGCTGCGGACAGTTAAAACAGCTTATTAACCGCTTGACCGAGTCCAATTGAGTCTTCGTCCAATTCTCCTCATTCGGCTTGCTCCAGAAGTCCCTTCTTCGAGTTCGAGCATTACCCCACATGAAGTTCTCAGTGTGCCATTTCTCATCAGTGTGTTTCATTTCCTGCGGCGACCCAATCCCCGACAAAATAGTCATTACGTCCGGAATAGGGTTGGTGTTTCGGAAATTAATATATTCCGTCACCTCGTCCATAAGTTCCATGAATTCAGCCCCACGGGCAAGATTGAGGTCTTTTGTCCCACGAACAGCGACCGCCTTTATATTCTTGTCTCCCATTACGGCGCCTCCGCCGAGCCTGCTGGCGCTGGACCTGCTCTGCTCGATGGAAGCCGTGAAGACCCGATTTTCACCGGCCAATCCGATAGCGGCCACCTGGGCTCTAGGCTCTTTCAGCTCCTCTCTTATAAGGTCTTGAGTCTCAAGAGCACCCTTACCCTTCAAATGAGAGGCGTCACGGATTTCCACTTTGTCATTGTTTATCCATATATAAACCAACTTGGGGGATTTGTTGCGAAAGATCACTTTGTCATAACCGGCATATTTCAATTCCGCGGACCAGAATCCCCCCATCATCGGGTACGCCAGTAAGTCTGATTGAGGGGAAACAAAGGTAACAACGGTGCGGTTAGCGCTATAAGCCGGAGTGCCGTTGAGAAGACCGGTGCTGAATATGAGTAGATTCTCACGATCAAATGCTTTGGTG
Organism: Deltaproteobacteria bacterium; assembly: GCA_015233295.1. GTDB lineage: Bacteria > Desulfobacterota > JADFXK01 > JADFXK01 > JADFXK01 > JADFXK01. The sequence goes on from JADFYC010000281.1 coordinate 4,219, forward strand.
TTTGGGAGAACCCTATCCCAGTGTATCTTGACACTGGTACCCAGCCCTCCAAGATGAAGTTCTGTTAATCTCGGGTCGGTTTCTACCCTTTCAATGTTTCCTGTCGCTAAATCGATTTCTAAATTGTATCCTGTCTCTGCGTACCTCATCTTGTTTACCCCTTACAGTCGATTTGATATATGCTCGTCCGTGCTCCTGCAACCAAGTAAGTGTTAACGGTAGTGTCTCTTTCGTGCATCGATCCGAGGCGAAAAGACCTTGCCGTCTCCTCGGTGCTCTGATCTGATAACCTTAAGACGGGAAACCGTGAAGTCGAGAGCGGCTTCCCACAGGCTGCCTGTTCGGTCTGTAGCCCCCCACGCTTTGGCGTATCAAAAAGCCGATTATATCTTTTTTGACATAGCTGGTCGCCCTTGTCAAGTGTTTGTTCCGACTTTAGATTTTTTTGTGGTTACAAAATAGCTTTTTTTAGCTTTTGGTAAAAAAAGCTATTAAAATAAATATATTAATCAAACATGACTCTAAGGAGGATCCGGGTTGGCAGACCCAAAGAATGAATTTCTTGGTCCTACCTCATCGCCTTGGTACTGGCTAGGACTGTGAACCTGGCAGCTTGTTCCGGCAAAAGACCTCTTCCGAGGATTGGAACCCGGCGAAGTCAGAATTCTGGAAGGAGAGCGGTTAGTTTATGGTTTTGAGCTTTTCGTCGTCGGCACGGTCATCCCGACTGGGGAAAACCGGTTAATAATCCCCGCCAAGGACCCGGAAACGGCAATGCGGGATTAGGCAGACCGTTGGGAAATAGAAACACTTTTTGGCGGCTTAAAAAAAGGTAGAGGAATTCCTTTGGAACCACCCCACACCACGCCCCCGGAACGATTAAACCAGATGATAGCTTTTTGGGCCT
>JADFYC010000282.1 GCA_015233295.1 Deltaproteobacteria bacterium
ATTCCGGGGTGAACAATCCGAAGGAGTACCTGGAAAAAGCACCGACCCCGGCCCCAGAAAGACGGCAATCCAACTCATTTGTGCCTGAAATTCTCCCTCCGGAATTGCTGCCGGCAGCTACTTCCAAGGGTAAAACAGCCAGTTATGCCTCCCAGGAACGACTGCCCATCGCCTCGGAAAGAGAGGCTGAAGCTGCGGCAGCGCGGGAAGCCGCAGAAGCCGAAAAAATTACCATGGATACAAAACTTAGCCCCGGAGACTGTAATGCCGTCATCACCTCTGTGACCCAGTCCCTGACCGCGACCCCAAGGCAAGAATTAACGATCAAGATATCCGTGGTCAATGGATCGGCTAAGGCTCTCTCCTCTAGAGGAGCATTTCCGGTTAACATCGGTATTCATTTATTGGATAATAACCGTGGGGTGGCCAATTACGACTATTTCAGGGCCGGCCTAACGGCGATGAACTCCGGCCAAAAAAAGGACTACACCCTGAAACTCAACGCTCCAGACAAACCTGGAGACTACTATCTGGCCATCGACTTGGTCCAGGAAGGGGTTTTTTGGTTCGAGTCAAACGGAAATAAACCTGCACTAATTCAGTTGAAGGTTAGCCCGGCCCGCTGAACAGTTATGGCTATGAGATAACGTGCTGGTACCGCGTCGGAATCAGACAAATCACGGTGGTCCCCCGGCCGATTTGGCTGGTCACCTCGATCGTTCCATTCATTTGATCCAACACTTCCTTAACAATGGCCAGGCCCAAACCAGTCCCCTCCTCCACCATTGACCTGGCATTCTCCGCCCGAAAGAATTCTGCGAAAAGCCGGTTTAAGTCGGATTCCGGTATTCCGATCCCTGTATCCTCAACTTTAAAAACGATTTTTTCCGTAGACTCCCGCGACAGGCTAACCAGCACCCGGCCGCCCGCGGCAGTGTATTTGATGGCATTGGAAATGAGGTTGGTGAAAATCTCATCCAATAACCTTTCCAGACCCAGCACCTGGGGCAACTCCGCCGCCACCCGGACCTCGAATATTAGACCTTTTTGTTCTGCCTGATTTAGATAGATCGGAATCATGGCCTGAAGGGTAGCAGCCGCGTTCACGGGATGGAAGGGTTGCCGGCGCGATTCATCATTCTCAGAGGCGAGCTTCAGCAGGTCATTGATGGTATCACGCAAAATAGACAACCTTTTTTCACACCTGGCCACGGTCTCTTGCTGCTGGACGGTAAGTGACCCCAGATAACCTTTAGTCAAGAGATAAAGCATACTCATGACGGCGCTGACCGGTGAACGGAGTTGATGCGCGGTTTTGTTGAGAAACCATGTCTTGGCGGTGGATTGGCTTAATTCTTCCATGGCCAGGGCGATCAGGTCGGTCATCAGAGAGAAGAAGTCGGCATCCCGGGCGCTGAAGTAATTTGATTCTCCGCTGTAAACACAAAACACCCCCAGAGTCTTATGACCTACCCGCAGGGGCAGGCAGAGCATGGACACCACTCCTTCTTTACGCACGTCGTTGGGATACTGAAAATAGTCTTCTTCATCCAGGTTTCCGATGCTATAAAGGGAGCCTTCAATGATCTGCCGGTTGATGGTGCTTTTGTCCACTTCAATTCGATCAATGGCCACAAACTCCTGGCTGAGACCGTAACTGGAGGCGAATTCGAGGTACTTTTTATCCTTGTCCAGCAACTTAATCGAACACGCCTTGACCCCCATAATTCGGGCGGCGCTGTGAGTCGCCGAATCCATCAACTCCTGCAGCCTGGTTTTGGTGCCTATCTCCTTAATCATTTCATAGAGGGCCAGCAATTTGGTGTTACTAATGTCCAACTGTTTTGAAATATGAAGTAGTTCTCGCCCCTTAGCTCTTAGGGTTACTTTCACCGAGGTGATCAGGTAGGCGGCGACGACCAGGGCCATGGCAAAAATAAGATAAGAGATAATGAGTTCATGATGTTGCAGTTGATGAAAGAAGAAATGACTTCCAATTCGGATGGTTTCGAGGTGGAGCAACCCTTGGGGGTTGATGAGCAACAATGCTCCCAGAGCCAGGAGCACCATAAAAGTATAGCCGAAACAACTGACCGGTGACAACAACATCCCGGCCAGGACGATATGGAAAATGACAAAAATCAGCAAAGGACTGGCCAGCCCGCCAGTGAACATAATCATCAGAAAAAGCGAGATGATATCTAATGATATTTGGACGTGGGCGAAAATATGGTAGGGGCGCACCTCCGTGGGGCGAGTGGACAGGAGCCGCCGGCCGACCAGCAGGAAAATGATGTTGTATCCAATGATGAAGAGAACGATGCCGACTAATGGTCCCAGAGGCAATGTCAAACCCATGAGACGAGCCGCCGCCAGGCCGGCCAGTCCGATGACGGCAGCCACCCATCTTAGTTTGATGAACCAGTAGACTCGCTCCCGCAATTCCTTACGGAAGAAGATCTGCTGTTTGATGGTGTCATTGATGATGTCCATGGGAGGCCTCTCCCATAAGAAGGGCTTCGGCCGCTGCCAGCAGTTGCTCAGGATCTATTGGTTTTTCAAGGAATTGAGATACGGGCCAGTCTTCGCTCAGAATGTGTTGGAAATTTTCCGGGCCCAGCTCGGCCATGCGTTGTGTAAATCCGGTGACCATCAGGATGGGGATGTTGACGTACTTGGGGTTTCGCCTTAGCTTATAGGCCAGGTCAAAGCCTTCAGTATCGGTGGTCATCATGACGTCGAGAATGATCAGATCGGGGATTTTTTCTTCAATGCTGCAGTACCCCTCCTGCCCGTTGTAAGCCGCCCGGACATGGTAGTTTCTGCTTTCTAGAATGATCCGTACCGAATTAACCAGGTCCCGGTCGTCATCAATGATGAGGATGTCAGGGATGGTAGCCATTTTATGTCTCCTTGGTCACTAATGCAATCAGATCGGATACTGCCCGGTGAGCCCGCGTCTTGGCCGCAGAAGAAAGCCCTTCTCCGAAGCCGAAATTGTCTCCCTGGATGGACACCAGCCAGGCCGGTGGATACCGACGGTAGAGCAGCCCGAGGAGACCGAGAAGGAACCTGGGGCTGACTGAGTGGGTCATCAATGGGGGCGCCTGAAAACAATCCGGCATCACCCGCTTCCGCTGCCAGCCCGTTTCCAGATGATCAACGGTGGCGTCGACCAGGATCACTAAATCCGCCTCCTGCAGGTCTTCGACCAATTCCGGGGTCAGTTGATGACAATCGAAAAAATGCACCCGGTCGGTCTCCTTCAGTGTCTGTCGGACCTGGGCCACCACGTAAGGTCCCAATCCATCGTCCCGCCTCTGGGGATTACCATAACCGACAATGGCGCAAGTACCGGGCTCCATGAAGATACCTGATTTACCCTTACAGGGCTTTTAGAGTTGTACTGCAAATGTTCTATATTTGTCATCCCAATGCCGTTGTATATAGGGTGCGCCACAGATGGAGAGAGCGCCCAAATAAGACAATCCAGGTCAATTAGTTAACTTTGGTTGGCCTAAGCCTTCAACAAATTCATCAATGCCGCCGACCAGGGCGGCCCGCTTAAGCAAGACATTGAGGCGGCTTAAGTCAGTCAGTTCATTGGTGACGTCAGTGACTTCTTGGGGTACGCGGCCGAATCTGACTTCCAGGATTTCGAGAATGTCTTCCCGAGCTTTTTGCAGTATGCCTTGCCGAATGCCTTGCCTAATGCCTTTCTGAATGCCTTTCTGAATGCCTATATCAATCAGTTGTTGACCTGCGGTGGTATCAGTTAAATCAAAGTTTAACATGGCGACAACCTCCTCTATGGTCAGGTGACGGAATCTATTGAGAGAAATTAAGGCCAGGAGGTCAATCTGGGCGTGAGATTGCTCCGGGGGATAAAGTTCTCGAACCAGTTCGACCCAATCACGCATCTTAAGGCCCAACTCATCTTTACCCATGTTCGCCGGCAAAGTATAAGGAACAAGCACCACCAAACGCGGATCAAGAGCTAACAATTGCGTCTCGGTATAATCTTCCAAGACAATCTCTTTGAACCTTCCCCGCAACTGATACTGACCGGTACTGTCTGAAATATCAAGTGGCAAGGCGGTGTTCAAGAAAGATCGCTCAGTAAAGATAATGGCTGGAAGAATTGGTGGAGCCTTTTTTTCTTGACTGCAATAAAAGGCGACCGCAGCCGCCACCCGATGCCGGATGAACGGGTCAGAATACCCTTGAAATTCCATGATAACAATATCATCACCGACTATCGAGGGAATAGCCACAATATCCGGAGAAACTCTTTTGGCCTTCAATTCCTCAGCGTGAATATGATATCCAAGCCCCGGCGCCACCCCTACCAATTTCAGAATGGCTTCACCGGCATCCTTAACCAGTTGATAAAAGGCTTCGTCGGAACCTCTATTTCCTGGTTTTATCGTAGGTTTTTCCATGCGTTTTAGACTCTCCGGCTGAAATAGCTTGGGCCAAACTCGGCCCGCAACCCGACACAGCTAACGCCGCAACTCATGACATAACTCACCGGAATGGGTTATAACTTGAACGATCAAATCCATTTGACCCAGGGAATGGGTGGAACAGGATAAGCAGGGGTCGTAGCATCGAATGGCGCCTTCCACCCGGTTTAACATCCCTTCCTTAACCACCCCGTCGCGGATGTAGTGTTTTGCTACGGCCTCCACGGCCCGATTCATAGCCACGTTGTTGTGTCCTGTGGCCACGATCAGATTGGCCTTTTCGATGGCCCCATTCCGGTCCACCCAATAATGATGGAATAGAGTTCCCCGGGGGGCCTCGACCACTCCGACTCCTTCGCGGCGACTGGGATTGGCCGTGATCCGGATGTCGTCATGACAAATCCGCTCGTCTCGGAGCAATTCTTCGGCCCGTTCCAAGGCATAAATCAATTCCACCAGGCGGGCATAGTGATACAACAGCGAGCTTCCGGTTAACCCGGTATCGGCCAATTCTCTAAAGGCCCGTAATTCTGCTGCGGCCTGGGGGGTAGTTATGCCAGTGGCGGCGTTAAGGCGCCCCAACGGTCCGACCCGGTAGAATCCATCGGGAAAACCGGCCGGCTTATAAAATGGAA
>JADFYC010000283.1 GCA_015233295.1 Deltaproteobacteria bacterium
GATCTAAAAGAGACAACTGTTCCATAACCATCCTCCATCAGTAAGCACCATCATGCTTGAGAAGAGTATCAGGGCAAAACTCGCTTTTCCGGTTAGGCCTTGCCCTGATGATTGCACGATTATCGGCTTAGGGTGTTATAATGCCATCGACGCGGTTAAGAAGGAGAATATTACGGATTAAACTTTGACTCCTTTCGATTAGGTGCTGGACAGATTCTTCCTGCTTCAGCCTTCCTAACCGCATGATGGCCTACATCTTTTCGACTTGCATTGTGTTGGTTGTGGGCCTACCAGTCACGAGCCATCACTTCTTTAAACTCCTCGTAGGTTATTTTCTTAGACCCGGCGTTGCCGGCCTGGCAGGATAGGGTTTGGAAATTATAGAAAGCAATGAGATCTTTCTTGGTAAATCCCTTGGTGATTCCGTCTTCAATCTCTTTCTTGACCAATGAGGTAATAATGTCGTCGCAGGTAGTGCTACTGCCGGAAATGGATACCCTGGCATCATGGCATTTCAGGTAGATGACCGAAAATACTTGAAGTGCGGTTTCTCGGTCAGATGCCATTTCGACACCGCTGGAGACGATCAACAGGCAACACATTATCGACAGAACCAACCCTCTCAGTTTTTAGCATTTTCGTTACCCCCTCAATTAATTTTGCAAGCTTTTTCTGATAATGACGATCAAGCCGATCCGGTGGCTTAACCATATTGAGTGGAGGGGTCAAGGAGGCCTGGAGGCATAAGCTTGGATTGAGTCCTTCTGTGGTGAGGGTTCGCAGATGGAAGAATTAGTATCGTTATTATAAGTAATTACAACGTAGAAGGATCACAGGAAAAGAAACCGTGAACAAATTCCCGGCTCGTCCGTTAATGGGACTAAAGAAGCAAACATGAAAGAGCAATGATTCATCATGATCTAATTTCATGACTAACCGGGAGGTGCCACTCAAGAAACGAGTTTTGTTGAATTAACCATCGGGCAGAAACTCGGTGGTGAGCGGTTAGATTGATTTTCCACATCCCTCATATGGGGATCCGAGCTGTTTCCAACATCGTCTTTCGACTACAGGATTGAATCTAAGTAACTAAATTTATTTGAAAGGGAATGAAAATGTTGAAAATGAAAAAGTTTGTTTTGGCCATAGCGTGTTGCCTGTTGATCGTCTCCAGCGGTGTTGCGACGGCATCTGACCAAGAAACCACTCTTCAAACGGGTTACTTAATCTACCTGGCATGCTATGACGCCGGGGTAGCGATTGCCGGCACTGGCACGACTTGCGAGGTCGCCATTACCGCATTAGTCAAGAAGGAGATTGAAAAAGGAATTACAGCCGGACTGACCGAAAAGGAATTCATGGACTTTTGTAAGTTCCAATTCCAAGCCTGCGAGGCCGGCAGCGCCGGGGCTAGAAAATTAACTTATGAGGAGTTTAAAGGAGTAATAGCTCCTGGCCGGTAGGCCCGGCAACCTACCCAATGTCAATCAACGAGAAGTATGCCATCATGCGGTTAGGAAGGCTGAAGCAGGTAAAATCCGTCCTGCATCCAAAAAGAAAGGAGTCGGTAACATCCTCCTTATTAACCGCATAGATGGCATTATCAAATCATAAGCCGATAATCGTGTAACCAGCCGCAGCATAAAGTCATCTTGATAAGTCATTGGCTGTAATGAATGAAAACTACGGGAGCTGATTCAGCTCATGTCCGTTAAGAGGAGAACGTTGATGGTTAAGAATCCTGATTATCGTCTTCTGCCAAAAGAAGAAAAAACTATTAGACATTACGACAGCCAATCTGTGGCCATATTCATTTCTGGTGCTGCCATGACATATGGTGCTGCTTATGCAATTATTATGTTTACTAGAGGGATTTCGATCATGGCATTCGTCCTCCCTCTCCCCATCGGGATTATTGGAGGTTTCGCAACTCTATTTTTAACAAGCTTTGGGGGCAACACTTTTGTCAACCTCGTTACCGGCCGTCGTAAAGCCAATTGGACCATTCGAGAAAAACTGGCCGGGGATGTGAACAGAATAAAATACTTCAAACGAGAAGGACGCTTTGAGGAAGCTCTGGGGTTGGTGGAGACGGTCCTGAGCCAGGATCCGAAATTTCCTGAAGTCCTTTTATTGCAAGCCCAAATTCTGTGGGAAGGCTTTGATGATGAGCGGGGCGCCAGGGAATCCTTGTTTAAGGTCAGGCAACTTGTGCCTTCAGATCAACCGATGTACCGTTGGGCGGTGAATTATCAGAATGAGATTCAAGCATATCTCAACCAAGAAGTTGATGATGAGCAGTTAGATTGATTTTCCAAATCCAGAATATGAGGTGTTAGCCGTTTCCGGCATCATGTTTAGACACCATAACCCGAGATTTAGATAACTACTAAAATTTAAACGAGAAAGTAAATAAAGTGCTGAAAATGACTTCTATAGACAATGCCTTCATTGATCGTGTTGTTTCATCGGACCATTGGGCTCTTGCAAAAGATTGGGGCCATATTAGACGAGGCCACCCTGAGGGAACCGTTGGCCGCCATGTCATGGAACAGCTTTTACCCTTCGTCGAGAGGTGGTTCAAAGAAGACGAAGAATATTTGACTCTTGTCGCTCTCTGCTATCTCCATGACATTGGGAAGCCCTTAACTAAAGACAAGAATAGCCATCTTTCGGGTGGACCCCACAGCGTAATCTCAGCCCGAATTGCCACAGAGTTGGGAGCACCGGATAGACTCGTCCAGGTCATCCTCTCACATGATCGGGCCTATGGTTACTGGCGAAAGCTCAAAGATAAACAGGGCGTCTGGACTGCTTCAAGATGGATACCAGAACAGCGTGAGAGATTCCTGGCTGAGTTTGGGAGACCAGGGCTAGACTTAAACCTCCTGGTCGTGTTTAATCGAATAGATAACGCCTACCGACGACCTGTAGAGATTGATGAATCGGTTGACTCCGTCCGGTGGTTTGAGAACCGCTTAATCGAGGAGCGACTGATTCCATCGCTTCCGGAGGCGGGTCGTGATAAGAGACTTGATTGGTCACCGGCCTAATCCCTCGCCACATGGCCTCAACTGAGCCGGTTGGGCCGATTAGCCGTCATCTTTTAGGTCAGAAGGAAATAGGATAACGTATTCTCCAGAACACCATTAACCTCTTGTGATAGCCATCAGTTCCAGCCATCGTCTGGGACCATCATCAGATAAGGAGCTCCAACATGAAAATCAATACCCGGAACATTGACCTTAATGCCACCAAATCATACTTGCGGGAGGCTATGCCCAAGGATAGACGCTTTACCACCAAGGTAAAGGAGAACCGTGGCGAAGGTAAACGGTCTGTGAAAATCAACTGTAAAAATTACAATGATTTTTACGAATATAATTAATCTCAAAAACTCACGCTGATACTTGGGCGGAAACGAGGCGTCACATACCCGCCGGGTCAGCTTATCTCTGAATTTGACCCTGGTGACTATAACCAAACCTCAAAAGGTCATCCAAGATGTCCGGCAACGGCCTAAACTTTTAACTAATTGTCTAAATGATAAGTTACGAGGTGACAGATGCGTACCATCATCATGACAGCAATGTTTTTGGGGATAATGTTCGGAGCGTCTAAAGTATCGATGGATGCTTGGTCATTAATTACCGGAGGGGTGTTAACTATCTTCGGCCTGCGCCTGTTCACTCATCATTCCGGTCGGTTCTACATGTTTTTTATTGCCAGCATATGTATCGGATTGGGTGCTCACTATTTCTTCCACACAAGTCTTAATCAAACCATTATCGATGTAGCACTGGCTTGTGCAGCTGCAGCCTTCTTGGGAACCTTTGGATTTGGACAAATGTTTTGGCGAACCAATGATCCGGAAGCAGATGCAGAAACAGCAAAAATCGGGTTCATACCGATGCTGCTGGTTTATCCTGTTTTCACTGCGGTAGTGGGAGCGATCGGAGGTCTGTTGGGCAACTTGTTTGGTCGAGTCTTTTAATCATCTCTGCCATCCAAGCCAGGGGCCGGGGTTGATCACAAATCCCTGTATAGGTAGTAGCCAATCAAGGCCATGTGATCTTTGGGCAATAACTGAACAGTTAGCCCTTTTAAATCAATCAGAGTTGATGGAGTTTATCTATATAGTTCGGCGTGGTGCTTCATACTGCGCCGAAATAACCTTAAAGGAACACCTGGAAAAACCCGGCGATAATGTTCAAGGCGATAATCACCCAACACTTGAATTTGACCATAAGACAAAAAATGAACCTTATTCGTCCACAGACGCTTTAAAATTATAGATTGGTTTAATCCAGTCCAGAACGGTAACGGTGGCTGTTATGATTCTCATAATCTCGTGTGCATCCTTGTAAGCCATCGGGGACTCGTCAAGGGTCCCGGAATTTACACAAGTGGAATATATGCCGTTCATGGCTTCCTTAAAACTTTCCAAGCTAAAACGTTGCTTGGCCTCACGTCGGGAAGAAACCCGGCCGGCGCCATGTCCTACGGAAAAATTGTGGGACGGGTTGGATTTCCCTTCACACAGCAATACCCCATCCCGCATATTTAACGGAACAAATAATTTCTCGCCCAGATAGCTTCGGACTGCCCCCTTCCTGATGATGTTATCCTCAAAATCTATGTAATTGTGTACTGATATAACCTGGTCAACAGGGACGGCATCGCCAAAAAATCTTAAAATGGCCTTCAAGATGAACCCGACGTTTTCTCTGGCATAGACCTGAGCCATGACCATATCGGCTAAGTAACCGTCAGCCTCTCCATCTTCTAAGTACTCCAAACCAAGGCTAATCTTCTTGGGGTTGGCTTTTGACCTCATCTCTTTGATTCTAATTTCTAATTCCTTACCCGTAAAATTCTTTTTTAACTCTGAAAGATCTGTCGAGGAAGCAACAGGTCGTCTCCGCTTGGCTCGTTTTTGCCAATACTCGGCCACCTTCTTTCCCAAGAATCTGGACCCAGAATGTACAAATATCCATAAATTTCCCAGGGTATCAATCCCCATTTCAATGAAATGGTTCCCGCCCCCTAAGGTTCCCATGGCCCTTTTAACATAGTCTGGAGAAACCCCTATCT
>JADFYC010000284.1 GCA_015233295.1 Deltaproteobacteria bacterium
CTGACAGCCGGCATGGCTAAGGTAGACACCAGATTGTCCTCATCTCCTGAAATTACGGTAGTTCTGGTCCAGGTGGCGCCATTGTCCGTTGACTTATAAACAAACGATACGTCGCATCCTAGGTAAATAGTGTTGGGATTGAAGGGATCCTGGAGCAGGGAATAGGCTATATCTTTATTGATCAAATTCTGCCAGGACCGGTCGCGGCCCCTTCGGCAGAGGCCGGAAATGGTGGCCACGAGCAGGTCTCCGGCCGGGGTGAGGTCCTTGGCCAGATAAGAAGTGACATTGGCTTTGATGCCGGTGCTGCTGGGAGAGAACGTTCGGCCGCTGTCGCGGCTAAGATAAACCCCCGCCTTCAAGTCACCCAAATAAAGAAGACTCGAATATCGCGGATGACAAGCCAGAGCCAGCGATGACAAATTATTCGTCGGGTTCTCCACCCAGTTCTCCCCACCGTCGGCGCTCCGGAAAACGGCCAGTTTATCCACCTCCACCCGGCCCACATAAACCACGTTGGGATTGGACGGATCCAGGGTCAGGCCGCGACAGGCATTCGAGGGCGCCAGCTTTTTCCAGGTTGCCCCACCGTCGTTGGTTCTAAATAATCCGTCATGACCTCCGGTAAATATTACCAGCGGGTTATCCGGACGAATGACCAGGTTTTCGAAGGAGCTTGTATATCCCACCGTGACCTGAGACCAGGTCTTGCCGCCGTTCGAACTCTTATACAAGGCGCCAATTCCGTTGGTCACGTTGATGTGGCCGGTGCCCGCCCAGATTTCTGAAGGATTCTTGGGGTTAATAGCCAGTGATGTGACTATATGGTCAAACTGTTGGTCTAGTTTCGCCCAGGTATTTCCTCCGTCCGAGGTCTTCAGAATAAACCCCGCGTCAAAGGTATCGTTTACTCCGGCCGTTCCGACATAGGCCACGTTGGGGTCGGTGGGATGGACGCTCAGCGAGTAATTGGCCAGGTCAGTATTGGAGAGGTACCGGGTAAAACTATTGCCGCCATCCGTGCTTCTCAAAATATCTCGATACCCGATCGTCCAGATGACACTCGGATCGCTGTTGAAAAACACCACCTTCTGCATACTCTTATTCCGAAACCCCGGCACGGATTGCCAGCTTTGACCACCGTCAAAACTCTTGAACAAACCGTCGCCGTTCCAGGTCCCGGCAAAAACCAGGTTGCCTTGGGTTGGTTCAATAGCGATGGTGTTGATCTGTCCTCCGTACAACCCCAGATATTGCCACTCGGTATCTGGAAGTGTCCGGGGCGGCGCCGCCTTGGTGATATTCATTGAGGGCTTTCCCTGACCCTTGGAAACCACCTGGAATTGACCTAAGCAGGCCTGGGTATCGGCGATACTCCCGGACAGGGAAACTATGCTCCACAGGCTATAAACACCCAACTGGGCGGTAGTTGGGATGGTTTTCTTCGAGGTAACCACCCAGGACCCATCGGCGGCGTCAAAGGCCTGACCGGTGCGCAACCCTGGGATATCCATTCCATCCGGCCCGGTAGCATAAATCGCCACCCACTCTTTGTCGCCGGAGGCTGTCTGAGACTCGGTGTAATGAGTTCGCCAGAATACGGTATCACCAGGATTGCAGTAGCTGATAGCCGGTCCATCTTTGGTCAGACTGACTTCCAATTTGGTCAAGCTTAGATGATCTACACCGCCTTGGATATAGAACTCCTTAGTGGATTCGGCTAAAACCTGAGTCCCTTGCTTGACGGTGCCGGTCATGGTGTATTTGCCCGGCGCCATATCTGAAGGGACGACGACAATCGGGTTAACATACCAAAACCCGACGTCCACCGGTCCGGTTCCCTCCAGGTTCCAGGCCGTGATATTCAGTCCCTTGGGATCAGTTACCTTGGTCACAGTAGTGGCCTGTCCCGGCCCACCGGTGACGGTGAACCAGATATTGAGATGGATCGTTGAGCCGGGTTGCACCAGTGTGGCGATGCTCCCGCCGGCGTCATTACTTGGCCCAACAGAGGTGATGGTGACCTCCATAGCCTGAGTCAGAGTCGGGAAGAAGCCGGCTAAAACCACCAGGCACACTACCAATAACCTTAAGTAACCGAATATTCTGTTCATACCGCGTCCTTTTCAACTGGATTTCCGGCACGCATTCTTAATGCTCCATCAACTTCTTTTACTCTGCGTTATGCCTTTTCCGCCCATATTGGTTCCAACGCACTTCGGCCAGCTAATAATTTCAGTCTAAATCGCCATGGGCTGATCGAAAGGAGCGGCTTCAGATCAACCTGGCATGACGATGCACACCTAAAATATTAGTGGCCGAAGTGCTAATAAACCAGAATGTACGTTAAAAATAGCAGCAAAACGTTCCCGGGAAAAGTCCGGAAAAGGGCTTAGAATTTAGTTTAACTTGCCGGTGTTCAGGCTAATTGCCTTGTCCAGCAGAGTTAGGGCCTCCGGAAGATTGGGGTCATCGACCAGGGCTTCTTGAAGGTCGGAAATCGCCTGATCGTAATCGCCCTTTTGGAGGTAAGCTTTGCCGCGATCGCTTCGGGCTTGGGCAAATTGATGATTTATTTTAAGGGCCTGATTATAATTAGAAATGGCCTGATCAATATCTCCCTTCTTCAAAAATATATTTCCCCGCGCATCCAGGGCCCAGACAAAATCCGGATCGATTTTGAGGGCCTGGTCACAGTCGGCCAGGGCTTGGTCATATTCACCCATCCCCAGGTAAGCTCTTCCTCGGCCGTTATAAGCCCAAGAAAACTCATGATTCGATTTTATGGCTTCGGTATAGTCGGAAATAGCCGGTTCAAACTGTCCGCTGTTAAGTAAGGCGGTTCCGTGATAGTAACGAGCCCAGACGGAATCCGGTTCGGCTTTCAAGGCTTCGTCCAAATCAACCAGAGCCTGACGGTAATCCACCTTGCCGATCAAGGCTATGCCGCGGTTCAAGAACGCGCAGCTCAAACTCGGGTTTATTTTCAGGGCTTGACTAAAATCGGTCAAGGCCTGGGCGTAGTCTGCTTTTTTGAGATAGGCCACGCCACGATTGTTTTGAACCATTCCATTGGCCTGATTGATTTTCAAGGCCTCGTTAAAATCGGTCAAAGCCTGGTCAACCTCTCCCCGTTCCAACCTAACCAGGCCCCGGTTATTGCGGGTCTCGGCACTACCGGGATTGATTTGCAAAGCCTGGTTGAAGTCGGCCAGCGCCTTGTCCTCCTGCCCCATATTCAGGTAAACGATTCCCCGATGATTGTAAGCATCAGCTAACAGAGGATTAGCCTTTAGGGCTTCGGAAAAATCGGCCATGGCCTGGTCCTGTTGACCGTGTTGGAGATGGTTCAGGCCGCGCATTTTATAACCTTCAGGATTCTGGGGAGATTGTGCCGCGGCTTCCGTAAGTTTTTCCGGTACCGCAGCCAGCAGAATCCCTGCTGCGCCGTCTGTCAGCTTGATCACGACACCCAATTGATGACCGGAGGATGGCCCCGCCACGACCTTATCAGAACCTGTAATCCCTGGTGTAGTCGGGATCTTTTTAACATTGTAACAGTAAGCGGCCACGAGAATCAAGACCAAAACGGTGACCACAATCAACAAAGGTCTATTCAACAAGGCGACCAGAAGTTTCTTCAGGCCCTTTGGTTGTTCATCATTTTGGTTTTCCACATGTTCTACTGTGTCACTCATTTACTTCCTCCTTGTTCAAATATCTCGGTAGCAATTTTGTCAACTTGAACTAATCCAGAGGCTGCCGCCCTTGCTCCGGAGGAGTTTATCCGGAGGAGTTTAATAGACCAGCCCAGAGTTAGCGAAGCGCCATCCCGAATATGGTCCCCAAAACTCGCCTGGCGGCGCAGAGGATTAATAGGTTCGAACGGGGCAAGCCATTGACCATTGACGATGTAACCCGACCAGCGTTGAGTCTGGTTCATCTGATACCCGGTGTGACGCCTGGCTAATCCTGGGCTGGATTATATAATCCCTCGGGGTATTAGAAGCAGTTGCCGTATTTCCATTTACCGGTTAGCCGCGGTTGGACCATCGGATCACCCGCTTTAACTGAGGGTCTCAAGATAGTCATAAAACACAATGGCTCCGGGACAAGGACCCTTTTTACTACAGTCAGGCGTGACTGTGGTCGCAACCAAACCAAGGAATTAACCGTAACAAGCTCAGGGAGAGACCCTGTTCCCAAGGAAACCGGGAAACGGGGATGGAGTTTGTCGCGGTCGTATTTATACTTGTCGTAGATCTGTTGTAAGGTGCCGTCTCCTCTCATTTGTCTGATGGTTTGATCAATTTGGGGAAGAATGTGACTATAGGTGGAATTCCTCCCGATGCCTAGACTGAACGGGGCGAATGAACCATATCGCATGATGCCCTCTTCCCGGTCTGGAATAAGGCGCTGAAAACCGTCTGCACGATCTCCTGAACGCTTTCCTTGGGCGATTCACAGCCTCGGGGACTGCAGCGATGCTGTTGAATTAAGAGTGCGACCTTAAGATTTCTCGCTTCGCTCGAAATGACAGAAAAACGAACCACACGGAGTAACCCTATAAAGTTGTCATTCCGAGCAAAGCGAGGAATCTTATCACATCGGAAGATGATCAAGTCACACCTTTATTCAACTCCATTGGGAGCTGCCGGGTCAGGCCGCGGTCTTGGAGATAAGCCCATATTACTAGTCCTAGTCTCTTAGCAGAAACCTAAGGTCAGGTCAAGGAAAATGCCGCTATATCGGCAATAGCCCTAATAGCGGCAAAACATCAGGTCCGGATGAGGCTTCATTAAGACATAACATCTTGATAATCATCGAATTTAATATCAGAACGGATGTTGGCATCCTTGTTGCAATTCTTTCATTCTAAAAGACGGGTCAATACCATGTTCAAAATTACTATAACCAAACGCACTCACAAACAGATTCTTATCAGGGTCGACGGTCCTCTAATTGGGTCGGCGGTGGCCGGCCTGAGAAAGATCTGCTTTGACTGCATTGAAAAAAAACGACGTCCCAACCTCG
>JADFYC010000285.1 GCA_015233295.1 Deltaproteobacteria bacterium
CTGTTGCGGGAAGACGGGACTCTCCGAGAGGTCCTGCATCAGATGAAAAGGGTCAACGGTAAAGGGGTGATATGGAAAAATGACAGTCAGTTGGGTAAGTACCTCGACTCATGGACCAGAGCTAATCAGAAGGCCAGGTGGAGCGGCACAATTTGGTATAATCTAGAATTCTTTAAAGATATCATGTTCCCTAACGAACATACCATTGTTCCTAAAGAGGCTCTGATCACCGCGCTTCAACTTTTGGGCGAAGACATGGTCATCCAATACCCTGATGGGTGCCATCTGAACATTTCGGGTGAGCGGCACAACCTATTTGTTTATGGCCATGGGGAGAAGCGGATCCTACAGTACACCAATACCTTAAAGTTCGCATATGACAAAAAATTTGATAGGCAGGACAATGTCAGAAGCAAATTGATTCTCAATTATCAGACCGTGCTTGATCTCGCCCAGACCGGGCACGAGGTGGAAATCCTCCATCCCAGTCACATTTTCACCAACCGAACGGTGGAGTTCGGCCAATCCATCACACCCCAACGGGCGACACCTGTTGTCCCCTGGCCGCTTCGGAAGGAGTATGTGGATTGCCTGGAGCCGGATAAAGGCTGGCATACCGACGATAAGGTCAATTATCCACAGCTTCACGAAGGTTGCGTAGACATGCGCCCCCACAAAATCAAAAATTGGGGCAAGGTGAACGAGGTGGACCCTCTGAACGAGGGTTCGTTCCTCATTCGAGTAACTGAAACTCTGGCCGACGGATCTCAGACCGGGTTAAACAAAGTCACAGACATGACCTATCAGTGTTACATCTGGCCCTGCGATAAGGCCCAGCGGAGATTCTTGGCTGGGTGGAAGTATTACAGTATCATGGTCACAGCCCGGCCGGGTAACCGAACTCTGGCCAGGTCGGGGAATGGCGAAGAGGAGGTCTGGTATTACAAAACATCGGCAGACGCCGGTTGGGTGGCGTTGGACAAGGTCAGCCCGACAATCCATATGACGGCCTGGAAAGGTGTCGCTCCGACCGGAGTGGTCTTTGATTTCACGGATAAATTTGGTTTATGCTGTGGCGGCTATTTTCCCATTTTAGCGGAGGTGACCCCTCAAGAAATAGAGGCTGATCCTCTCAGGGTGGGCATTGATTTTGGCACATTGAGTAGTTGTTCTTCATTTTGTCTTGCTTCCGGGCACAATGCTCCGACCGAGATGAATCCATCAGATTTGCTCTATAAGGTCTTTTCCAACAAACTTTGGGGTCAACATGTCGTGGATTTCGCCTGGGTGCCCCATTTCAGCCAAGCCAGGGGGTCAGTCAAGGTCTTCCCGACCGGCATCTTCAGCCTGCGGAAAGCCGACTGGGATAAGATAGAGATATTCTATAGAGATAGCGATAATATCTTCCACTCCCAGATACCCCATTTACCTCTGCGGCATTACACCATCCCGGGCGACTCATTGGACGAGTCCATTGCCAATGACCCAGCTTATTGTGTATACAATATCAAGTGGGAGCACGGAGTCACCAAGAAACTGATCTATTGGAAAGACTTCCTGACCTGCTATCTGCTCATGTTGCAGGCCCACTTTTATATGGGGGCACAACAATATGTCCCCAACAGGTTTTCCAGGCTCTCGGTCTATGTCAGCGTGCCCCTGAAATTTGAAGGGCTAACTATCAATATTCCCGGCCAGGCCATAGCTGATGATCTCAGAAAGGCATTCATCCTGGTCGTCAAAGCGGCCGCCCAAGACGCCGGCTGGTTGTCGGGTCTGGAGATAGATTTCAACGAAAGGAACACAGTCTCGGAAGCGGTGGCGCCCATTCCAAGGGAGTTGAAGGGTCTATCCCTTATCATCGATGTCGGCGGCGGCACGACCGACGTGGCGGTGCTTTCCGATAACAAATGTATTTCCTGCAGCAGTTTCGTTTTCTCCGGGAACAACCCCTTCCGGGCCGTCTATAGAGAAGATTACTTGAGGTACCAGCGGGCCCTCAGCACCGGGCAACGGCCTTTGGCGGACAGCGGTGAAACTGTCGCCGACTTTATCTACGAGCTATGTGCTTATACCGCCCTATTGGCCGGGGCAGCCATTAAGCAGGTCGGGCGGATAGGAGAATCGGATAGGAGCGGAGACCAGTCCAATAAGATGACCGGATTTAGAATCTATCTTTCCGGCCGGGCCTGGCATTTGGCCGTGTCCCATCCCCTGATCGCAGGTAAGGCCAACGCCAAGTCCCGTTATATTAACGAGGTGATCAAAAAAAGTATTTGCGGGCTATTTAATGAACAAGTTCGGCCCCGACTTTTGGACCAAGACTTTCCTATCATGGGTGAAGATAATATCGATATATCCAGTGAACCGGAAAAATCCAAACTGGCTTGCTCTTTGGGGACGATCAGCCGCGGCAGACATGTCAGAGTTGATGATGACATCCACACCCTTCCAACTTTCCTCGGCATTTCCTATATAGACATAAAGGGCAAGACCGTGGAGTGGTTCGAGCAAGTCGGCGACAGCCCAATTCCGGATCCTGACAGCATCGGTGTCAGGGCCGTCTCGCCGTCCCTTCTGGTCAAGGAAGAAGAACTAACCAGGCTTGTCAGGAACAGCTTCATTGAAATGAACCTTGGCGATCCCTTCCGGCGGGGCCGGATAGTCCGAAATTTCACCGAGTACCTGCTGGAAAACCGGCTCGGGGGATTCAATGGTGATATACGGACCATAACATTAAACCGCGAGCTTATCCCCAGCAGGGGAAAGACCCGGTAGCCATGGGGTAGCAGCGTTAGGTATCATCTTAACTTGAGTTCGACTAGTTTTATCAATCGGCTGGCAGAAATCAATCCGCAGATTTCCCCCGATGAACGCAGATGGAGAAGACCACCAACTGGCTATGATCATTTATCTTTTTTTAATCTGCGTAATCTGCGGATTGAGCCGTGGCCGTTCAACCACAGTTTTCTAATCGCATAGCCAACTCGCCGCACTCAGGGTAATCTCACTCTGATTTAAGGATACCTTTCATCACCGATAGAATTTTAGATTTTTCTTCATCGGAGTATTGTTTCACGTATTTTTTCATGTTCAGCTCTTTTTCCTCAGAAATATTCTTCAGCACCTGCCTTCCCTTGGCCGTGATTTCCAGCCATTTTAAACGATCGTCTTTGGGATCGTTCTTCTTGATGATAAATCCCATCTTATCCAGCCTCTTGGTGATACCGGTCAAGTTTGCGCCGGACACCAACATGATTCTGTTGACATTCTTGATTGTATTCTGTCCGTTCTCCGAAGCATCCAGAATCCTGAGCACGTTATATTGAGGAAATGTGAGCCCGTAGTTCTTTGAAATAGCCGCTGATTCCCGCTTAAAACGCTCGGCCACCCGCAGGATGGCCATCATCACCCGCTCATCGATGCTCATATCACTTTTGTAACTGGTGTCGGAATTGGTCATACTATAACTACTCCAGGTCGAAGGTGCCCGCCACATCGATTATAACCTGAGTTTGACGAGTATGCTAAGCGATCAGCATCAAGGGCCACAATTAAATCCGCAGATTGCGCCGATTCAGGCACAAATAGGTCTCTGGGTCTTTTTCATCTGCGTTCATCTGAGAAATCTGCGGTTACATTTCTGATAGTTAATTAAAAAACTCGTCGAACTCAGGTATTATAGGTTCAAGAATGAAGATAATTTATTAACGTATTAATTGTCAATACATTATTTGTTAATGTTTAAATATTTCCCACCCATCATATGAGGTCAATCAACATTGAAGATTGTCTTGTCATATCCTGACCAGGTGTTGAAGTCCGTGATGTCGGCCTCCGGAGGAATTATGACCGTGTACAAGGTGTACCGCCCTGGGCCGGAAAAACTGAGTTTGAATTTGTCGGTTCCATTATTAAAGTCCGGAGTCAAGGTCACCCTGGCCCTGGGGAAGGGTAGATTGTCCCCCAACGAATTCCCTTGTTTATCCAGGCAAAAGAAGCGCCCGGTAGCATCAGGCGGGAATACCGCTAAATATTCCATGGCATCACCCTGGCCACAAAAAATTATGGTTACCTCCGGGGTATCCTTTTGGCTGTAAATGTCGTTGACCGCCCGGAACGCGACCGCGGCTTTCGACTGCGTCAGGGTGAAGTTCAGCGGCACTTCAGCGCACGTGGGTACATCGACCCGATTGGGAAAGGTCACGGTCTGGTGGCCGGCCCCATAACACTTGATCGAGTATTGACCATCTGCTACGGCCAGCCGGAATCGACCGCCGATGGTATAATCCATTGACCCGGCCGTCTCGACAATCATATTATCCAGTAATTGATTGTTGGTATCCCGAACTTCCCCGATCACCCAGCCCACCCCGCCGCCCGATTTCCGGGACACACCGCTGGCGCCGCCGGCATATAACCTGGCCGCCCCACAGTCATCCATAGCCATCTGGCCGGTATTGGTAGTTCTCCCTCCCACGGTCAGGAGGTCGTACAACTGGTAATCCTGCATCCCCAAGGAGGTCCAGCTTGTGCCCGCGTCGGGACTAAAATAAACACCGTGTTGAAACGAGGCCAGATACAGATGATCGGGTGCGGCCGGGTCGATATTCAGATCAACAAATCCATCTGCAACCGCCTCAGGGGTGATCTTTTTCCAGGTTAGGCCCAAGTCAGAACTGGCGGAGACTCCATAATATGAACCGCCGCTGCTCCCGCAAGATATATAAATTCTTCCGGGTAGGTCCGGGCTTAAAGTGATGTTGTTGACCACAGCATTATTAAAGGCTTTTATCCAGGTGCGCCCTCTGTCCGGCGAGGTGTACAGATTCCCCGGACATGATGGGGCATAAAAACAACCGGTTCCGGCCAACATCAGGTTCTCATTATCCGGTGGGATAACGATGGCATTAACCGGTTGATTGATCGTGAGAATAGGACCCCAGGAGGTCCCGGCATCCAGGCTCCGCAGGACCATGCCTTGGACATTAACGTCGTAATATTGGGTGGCTACATAAACGGTGTCACC
>JADFYC010000286.1 GCA_015233295.1 Deltaproteobacteria bacterium
GATTCAAGCCGGCCCGGCCACGATCGCAATTATTACAGGTATCGCATCTTGGGTCGCTCATTAATGCCAGCTCCCTCTTCAACCCTCAATCCGTAACCCTCAACCCCTAACCCGAAACACATAACGCAACGCTTATTTGATCAGAAATGAATCCAGCAGACCCACCAGCTCATTCATCTGTGGTTTGCTGACGTAAGAATCCGCCCCGACACTGTCGCATTTTCTGGCCATTTGTTCATTAATCAGGGATGAAAACATGATCACCGGGAATTGAGTAAGTCGTAACCCTTGCTTGATTCTTTTGCACAGGGTCAATCCGTCCATCTGCGGCATCTCGATGTCTAGGACGATCAAGTTGATATAATCCGTGATGTCCTTACTCGCGGCCTCGGCCTGGTCCTTTGTTTTGACAATCCACTCATAAGCGTCCTGGCCGTTATCGAAAAGAGCGGCCACTTGATACCCGGCTTTAGCCAGAGCTTTCTTCATATAATTTCTGATCATCGCAGAATCCTCAGCCAGGATGATTTTCATCGCTCTTCGCTTATCGGCCAGGCTTCCTTTAACCGGTATCTCCTTGGGGGACGACTGGTCGGCATCATCTTCAACTCCGATCAGTTCCTGCATTTTCTTGGGGAAGACTTCACCAATAATGTATTCTAAATCTAGAATGAGTATTTCCGTGTCTTTGACATGAACGGAGCCGGTGAGTCTAGGGGTATAGGCGGCCAAAATGGGGTTCAGCGGTTTGATGTTGCTCCAAGAGAGACGATGGATTTGAAGCACCGCGTCGATCATGAATCCATTGACCATATTGTTGAATTCGGTGACCAAAACCACTGGGCGTTCGGACCGGACGCTTTCGCCGCGATCAAGGTGCCGGTTGAGGTTGATGAGAGGAATGGTTCGGCCGCGAAGCAAAAACATGCCTTCCAACGATGGCGGTGCATCGGGCAATTTGGTGACCTGTCCATGATCATAGGGAACGAATTCTCTAATCTTGGCTACGTTGACTCCAAAGCTTTGCGAACCCAGCAAAAATTCAGCCACCTCGACCTCATTGGTGCCGCTTTCCAGCAGAATTTCTCGTTTTTGGTGAGTTGACATGATCCTAGATCCTCCTAATGTGACCAAACGTGCTAGAATTTACTCCTGGGTAGAAATCCCTAAGCCTTATCGGTCGGTCGAGTCGTCCGCCTCGTATCTTTCTTGGCAGTCGCCAGTCTATCTCGTGCGCCTGGTTGGAGGGGCACCACTATCTTAACAAATATTATGGCACAATAATACCATTGTCAATTATATATTGCCCCAGACCGCCATCACATGTACAAAGTATGGCTCGGCCGGGGCCTAGTTAAACGATGTCATCCTCTGGTCCTCCGGCTCAGTGCGGCGTCAGGTCATTTCATTCTGGCATCTGGTAAATTTATGTGGTATAATAGTTTATGTTAGATGTTTACAAAACATATTAACTATATTTTCCTTATATTCCAACTTGTTAGGTTCAGAACAGGGGTGCGATGACACGGACGGCCCCTGGCCATGATCAAGTTGCTTTATCTCTTGATTGCGGTGATATTTTCTGAACACGGGGTTCGGCCAAAGATGGAAACTTAATTAGAGCGGAGGAGGCCAATGAAGAAGATCAGCCAGGTATTAAAGTTGTCTGTTATTTCCCTGCTCGAAGGAAAGACCCTCGGCAAAATAAAGGAGATACTGATTGACCGGGAGGAAAAGTCGGTCGTGGCGGTAAAAATATGGGGCCACGGTCTGATCCGCGATGAAAAGGTAATTGTTTTAAATGAGGTCGTCATTTTTGGTGAAGACGTGTGCATCATTGAAAGCGCCAACAATCTGATCGATCCGGTAAAATATAATGAAAACCCCAAATTAATTCCATTTGATCGGCTGGCGGGACTGGCCGTGAACACATCTGGAGGCAAAAATTTGGGCTATCTCACTGACGTCCTGTTTGAAACCGCTTCCGGGGCGGTCCGGGCCTTGTTGTTGGAACGGCATATGATCATACCTTTCATTAAGGATAATGCTGTATTTGGCGAAGATGTCATCTTAGTTCCGGCTGAAGCGGAAAAGGAAATGGAACGGGTAGAAGAAGAAGGTTTTCAGGCGTTCAGAACATTTGTGCAACGGGCCCGGGAGAGCGAAGCCGTGGGAGAATGGCAGGAGAAGGTGGAGCGTCTCGGTCTCACGTTGAGGCAGGCGGCCGTTACCGGAGTGGATTATTTTCGGGATGCAGTGGAACGGAGCCAGACGGCACTGCGGGAACGCAGTCGTAAGCGGCGGGAAAAAGACGACCAGGAAAAAAAAGATTGAAGACGATCGTAGAAAAATTAATGTCGGTCCTATGGCTATTGTGTCTGCTAGGGGGATGGGGGCTGACGGGGTGCGCCACTATGCCGGGGAAAGAAATCGAGGCTCCTCCAGTAACAACCGGATTTGAAGGTCTGTCCAAGAGATACGCCGTTGGGCAAATTATTGAACCAGCTACAGGGAACGTCATCTCCTTTGATCAGATGATGGCCCGTCTGACCACGGTTCGGGTCGTGTTCATCGGCGAACAGCATGATGATATGGCTCACCATCGCGTCCAGTTGCGCATCATTTCGGCCTTGGTGGACCTGGGATATCAAGTATCCGTGGGTCTGGAGATGTTCAGCCGCCAGAAACAGCCGACGCTGGATGGATATGTGGACGGGAAAATAGCCGAAGGAGATTTCCTGGCCCAAGTTGGTTGGGATGGCCGGGTTGGGTGGGATTTTGATTCATATAAAGACATCTTGCGGTATTGCCGGGACCACCGCCTCCCCATACTGGGCTTAAACGCCCCAGATGAGGTAGTCAAGAAGGTGGCCCGGCAGGGATTGGCCGGCCTGGCTCCGGAGGAAAGATATCAACTGGCCTCTTCAATTGCTCCGGTCACTGCTCGCCAGAAGGAATTTCTGACCAAATGGTTCGGTCACCACCAGATCAGTTCGGTCAAGCATACCGACCGGTTCGTGGAGGCCCACCTGGTCTGGGAAGAGACGATGGCCGAGACTATTGCCCAATATGTAACATCATCCGCCGGCCGGGATAAAATTTTGGTGGTCCTCTCCGGGGCGGGTCATGTGGTCTATAAGTTCGGCATTCCGGATAAGGTCACGTCCCGCGTGCCGGTCGTTCAATTGGTGGTTATTCCGGCGGCGATTGATTACATAGAAGGTCGAAGCCGAGATGTGGCCGACTTTGTCTGGCTGACCGAACCAGATGTGACCAAGATGCGCTCCGACCGTCCCCGGATGGGTATTTATCTGGCCAAGAACAAAACCGGGGCCTGGACAGTTGAGAGTGTCAAACCCGACACCCCGGCGGCCCGGGCCGGATTTTTACCCGGCGACGTCCTGCAATCGGTTAATGACCGTTCTATTATCCAGGTTAAGGATATTCATCAGGCCGTTATAGACGCAGGAGCAAAGGCGGTCCATCGGGTCATTATTTTGCGGAACGGACAATCAATGGAACTCCGGGTCACCCTTGATCATCCAGGGCCGGCCCCCGAGATCCCGGAAAAATGACCAATGCCCTGGGCAACCAGGGATTTTATCCTTTGCAGTCCTGGGCTTTCTGGTTAGCCTCTCGCATCGTTCTGGCCAGGAGTTCGATATCCACCGGCTTTTCCAGGTAAGCGAATGCGCCCAGGTCCAGGCACACCCGCTCGTCGTCTTTGGAACCATGGCCGGTCAGGATAATGACCTGGACTCTGGGATGTTGGCTCTTGACCTGCCGCAACACGTCAATGCCGTTCATCCCGGGCATGTTCAGATCTAAGACCATTACTTCCGGCTCGTCATCCCGCAACAGGTCTAAAGCCTGGGCCCCGTCGTAGACTACGGCCGAACCCACATCCCGCATTTGTAACCGTTCAGAAAGGGTCTGGGCGAAATCCCGCTCATCATCCACCAACAGCACTTTGGCCGGCATTTCAAAATCATATTTGCGATAGATGTCGCTTTGATAAAACCCCGGGCCGACTTTGGTCTCCACGCTTTTCACGCCGGACAGCCCGGACGCGATTTTCTTCAACTCATCTTCGAGCCGGGACAGCAGCAAGACGTGCTTGTCAATGGTCAAAGTGACGTGGCTGTCTTTGGCGGCCACTCCTACTTCGTGACCCACCTGAGCCAGGGCCACACCCACGTGGGCGGCCAAAAGGAAATCGTCAACGGCAGTCAGGGACTGGGCCGTCGGCTGGAGCACTTTTTTCTTGGCGTTGGCCACAATCAAGTCCACAGCGCCTGAAATCTCCAGTTTATCCATGGGCAGCAGAATATCATATAGATCGGCATCCCAGGGGACCTTATGCCCCAGGTAGTCCGTCCAGGCATAGGCGGCTTCATTGTCTTTGTGAATCAGTTTTTGAGCTTCCGGTTCGGAGATACCCTTGGCTGCGACTGCCGTGGCTACCCGAAAGGGCGTTTCGGCGATCAGGCAGACCTTCAGGACATGGGATATCTCCCTGGGAATGAAATGGGTTAAGAAACCGTGCAAGACCAACCCGTCCGTTTTCAAAAGATCGGCCAGCACCACCTTGAGATCGGCCGTGCATCGCTCTCGTTCGTGGGTAAATTTGTTGAATACGGACACCTTCCCGTTTATGGTTCGCCACAGTTTGGTTTCCGAGATATGAAAACGGCCGGCCGCGTCTGCAACCAACGCGGCGTCATCAATTAGTTTATATCCAAACGTATCGGCGACCTTCTGGGCTACCTGGTCCGCCTGACAGTAGGTTCCGCTAAAAATGCTGATAATGGACATAATGGTTCTCCGTTTAGCCGGTTGTTGTTCCCGGGTAAGGGATTTTTTGTATTCAAATTAGCCTGGCCGTTTATTGACTCTGGGTTGCCCGGTTGCGGTTGACCTTGTCGTAAGCAGCCTGCATGGTTTTGGTCAGGACGTCTAAATCAATAGGCTTTTCCAGGTACGCAAAAGCTCCCAACTCCATACAGTATTTTTCATCCTCTTT
>JADFYC010000287.1 GCA_015233295.1 Deltaproteobacteria bacterium
GGTCGGCTGTATGGTCCTGGCCTTTGGCTGGTTCGGATTCAACACCGGTTCCACCCTGGCCGGTGGTGATCTGAGAATTGGTGTGGTGTGCGTCAACACGATGTTGGCCAGTTGTACGGCCGGTTTCTCCGCCATGATGTATATGTGGCTCAAGTTCGGCAAACCGGATATCTCCATGTCGGCCAATGGCGTCCTGGCCGGACTTGTGGCCATTACGGCCCCTTGCGCTTATGTTAGTTCCGTCGGGGCGGCAATTATCGGATTGGTGGCCGGGGTCATCGTTTGCGTAGTCGTATTCTTTGTGGAACGTGTCTTGAAAGTGGATGATCCCGTCGGGGCGGTGGCCGTGCACGGGGCTAACGGCGCCTGGGGTGTTATCTCATTGGGTCTCTTTGCTGACGGAACATACGGCGACGCCCTCAATAATATCCCCGGAACGGTCAAGGGACTGTTTTATGGTGATTTCTCCCAATTTATAGCCCAGATCATCGGTTGTCTCACCAACATAGTTTTTATTTTCACGGTGATGTTTGTTTTCTTTAAAGTATTGAATAAGATAACCCCGCTCCGGGTACCGCCGGAGGTCGAGCAGCAAGGTCTGGATCAGTATGAAGTCGCAGTCCTCGCTTACCCAGACTTCTCGGTAAAGACAAATTACAGATAATTCCCCGATCTTGGGGTAAAGACAGAACAACCGGAAAATCCTTCCACCCCTCTTCTGAAAAGGGGGAGGAGGGATTTTCCAACCATTTTTGGGGGAGGACCGTAACCAGAATCCGAGGCGCCATCATCCCGTTCAGAGGCGGATGAAATAAAATCGTGTCTAAGCCAAATGGGACTTCAAATTATCACCCGGCCATGACCTCGAGCAGAGAGGCCGCCTAGTTTTTACCCTGGCGATTGTGGGAAACCGTAAAATGGAGCATGTCAAATCGATCATCTATTTTATCTGCGCCGGGTTGTGTGAAATCGGAGGCGGCTATCTGGTCTGGCTTTGGCTACGAGAGCGGAGAAGTATTTGGTATGCCGTGGGTGGGGCGGTTGTTCTCTTTCTGTATGGAGTGATTCCGACCTTGCAACCAGCCAATTTTGGTCGAGTCTACGCGGCCTATGGCGGCGTATTTATCGTCTTGTCGATCATTTGGGGGTGGAAAATAGATGGGCTGGCCCCGGACAGATTTGATGTCATCGGAGGATTGGTTTCATTGTGCGGAGTCGCAATTATTTTTTACTGGCCACGATCCTAGAGTTGTTTATCTATATTGATATATGGCTGGATAGATTTTTTGTCCCGACTCACGAACAGTCTACATCCAATAAATATAAGGCAATAACGCAAAAAGGGGGCAATTGGACCATTGCTATCTTTTTGCGTTTTCCGCGTGAGAGATTCCATGATATGTAATGATCGGTAGTTACGGCTTTTTTTTAAATCAACTAATTATCAGGCATATACGCCAAAGCCGGCAATTCGACCGTTGTCGTCTTCAGCGTTCGAGCAAAGGAGATTGTTTATAAGCGCGGGGTCAGACTTTCGACCAACAGGAACTCACAAGGACGACCATTCGGGCTGCACCCAATCGGCGAAAATGATTTTGGCCGGTTTCGGTCCGAACCTTAACTCCTGATAAAGTCCGGCACCCACATCGGAAAACGACAGAAACAAGAAAAGGAGACTAGCAAGTGATTAATTCAGGAGACACGGCATTCGTTTTGGTTTCGGCGGCTCTGGTGCTATTGATGACACCGGGGCTGGCCATATTTTACGCCGGTATGGTCAGGGGCAAGAATGCCCTGGGCACGATCATGCACAGCTTTATTTTGATCTCAGTCATCAGTCTGGAGTGGGTTTATCTGGGCTACAGTATGTCCTTTGGCCCGGACGTGGGCGGTCTGATCGGGGATTTTTCATGGTCGGGCCTGCTTCATGTCGGGGCAGCGCCTAACAAAGATTATGCCGCGACCATTCCTCATGTGGTCTTCATGATTTTCCAGTGCATGTTCGCCGTCATTACCCCGGCCCTGATTACCGGCGCCTTTGCCGAAAGGATAAAATTCGGCCCCTTCCTACTTTTCAGCCTGCTTTGGGCCATCTTGGTCTATAATCCGGTGTGCCACTGGGTCTGGGGCAATGGCGGCTGGCTCAAGGCCAAAGGGGTGATTGATTTTGCCGGCGGGCTGGTGGTTCATTTGACCTCAGGGGTGGCAGCCCTGGTGGCGGCTCTGGTGGTAGGTCCGCGCAAAGGCTACAATCAGGAGAGCTTCTTCCCCCACAATCTGCCCATGACTTTACTGGGGACCGGGCTGCTCTGGTTCGGTTGGTTTGGTTTTAATGGCGGCAGCGCCCTGGCGGCGGACGCGATCGCCGGCAACGCTTTTGTGGCGACTCATTTTGCCGGGATGGCCGGGATGGCCATGTGGGTGGCCTTGGAATGGCTACTGCGGGGAAAGCCCACCACCCTGGGCGCGGCCAGTGGGGCTGTGGCCGGGTTGGCCACGATTACACCGGCTTCCGGATTTGTCGGGCCGAACTCAGCCGTCATTATCGGTTTACTGGCCGGGGCGTTATGCTACGGGGGCGTGATGGCTAAGAACAAATTCGGCTATGACGATAGTCTGGATGTGGTGGGAATTCACGGCGTCAGCGGGATAATCGGGACCTTGTTCGCCGGAATTTTTGCCTCCAAGGCCGTCAACCCCAGTGGTCCGGATGGCCTGTTATTCGGTAATCCCAGCCAGTTCGGTACTCAGGTCATGGCCGTGGCGGTTGTCCTCGGATACACCGTGGTGGTTACCTACATCATCATCAAAATTATTGACAAACTATTCGGTTTGCGGATAGCGTTGGATGATGAGATCGGCGGTATGGACATCAATCTGCACAGTGAATACGCTTACAAAGAATAAAATTAGGAAAAATATCCGCCCCGGTCGGATTCATCCCCGGCCGGGGCAGTCACCCCCAAACGGGGACCTTCCCCCAAGTCATCAGGCCGTTTTCGCTCTCTAATCCACTCACTTCCCCGAAGCCCACTTCCTTGTTCAGTGCAACCAGTTTAGCGTTGGCGACGAACCGACGCTCCTTTTTCCAGCCGTGATACTTATATTTAAACTCAGCCTACTCAATAGCGATAACTATGACGTGGCGAACGGCCAGACAGATTTCCTTCCTATTGAGGTGCCGGCAGAAGGAGGTCCTATATTTGGCCGTGTTGTCTGGTTAGGGCGTGATATGCAAATAATTAATCCGTACAGGTATATTTTTGTTTTATTTATGACCCTAAATGGAGTATAAAAAGAACCATGTCATTGTTGACGCGTCTAATTTTCTTATTCACAAAAGTATGAATCTGCTGAACGTAAGTAGTTCAGACCTGGTTCGCGAAGTCTGACAAACTTGAACAGCGCAGAAGGGAGAAGGGTATGAAACTCCGTTACGCAACGAATGATATTATGGAAGAATATCGAGATATCCAGGGGCAGCGACGCTTTGAATTCTTGATTTATGGTTTTATCGGCGGGAGCATATCCGGGGTCATCTTGATAACTGCCATCTTCACATTTTTTTCCGGCGGGTTGCGATAGCGTAGGTGCGTTTGAAGTCGTCGAGGATATTCTCGGCTGTTTTATTTTTTCTTTTGAGTAACCTTTTACCGGGAACTGACGACTATACTTACAAGGGCAAGTAACCGGTCTTGACTTTGACAAAATGATGTAGTCAAGCCGATGTGTTCACTTAACATAAGAGAAAGGAACGTAATAATGAAAAGAGCATTAATCATTTTCTTCGTGTTGGCCTTAGTTCTGGTTGGCGCAGTTTCTGGAGCCAGCGCCTATGGTGGATCCCGCCACGGTCATTCTGCCGGCATTCTTGGACTTCTGACTCAACTCAATCTGACCGACGCCCAGAAGCAAACCATTGCAACCATCCTTAAATCCAATCAAAATCAGAGCCAGACGTTGCGGGCTAACCTTAAAACGGCCAAACAAAACCTCCGCACCGCGATTAACACCCCTAACGCCACCGAAGCAGCCATTCGAACCGCCTACAAACCAGTGGCCGCGGCAGTTGAGGAACTGATCGTAAATCGGGCTCAAGTGATGGCCCAGGTCAAAAAGGTTCTGACTCCGGATCAACTAACTCAATTGGCTCAAATCAAGCAAGACCGCCTGGCCAAGAAGCAACATCATCCCAAGACAGGCAAGTCGCTGACCGATGAGTGGATTGATAAGTACAGCAGTAAATAATCCACCCGGAGGCGATACCACTTCCACAAACTTTCAAGTGAGGCTAAGGTAATCTAACCTTCTGATCGTCGTCCCACTCTTTCTGTTCTTTCTCCATCCCTTCATCATGGCTGACCAGGCTTCGCCGGTCTGGTCGGCCACTCAAAAATTTTTAACTATCTCCGTTCTCTCTGCGTCCTGTGAATTGTGCTGTTCGTTTTTTTATTTCGAGGACAAGGCAAATTCCCGGGCCGCTTTAAGCCGGGCCAATACATGATCCCGGCCGAGGACACTCATCACCTCAAATAGTCCGGGGCTGGCCGTTTTGCCACACAGGGCCACCCTGACCGGTTGGGCGATCTTGCCCAATTTCAAGCCCAGGCTTTCGGCCATTGTCCGGAAAAGCTCTTCCAAATCCTCTTCCTTAAAGGCATCCACCAGAGCCAATTTGTCCAACAAGGCGTCAAATACCGGGACCAGCTCCGGGGTCAGGAATTTCTTGGCCGCGGCTGGATCATACTCCAGCTTATCTTGAAAATAGAAAGCGGCGCCCTCGGCCATTTCTATCAGCGTTCGAGCCCTGGTCTGGAGGGTGACGACCGCCTTGGTCAGCATGTCCGGAGGTGGGGCAGTGGTGATGCCGCGTTCAGCCAGGAATGGGGTTAACAGTCCGGCCACTTCCTCCGGTGGTTTTTCTTTGATATAATGGCTATTTAACCACATAAGTTTTTCCGGATTGAACACGCCGGCCGACTTTCCGACATTGTCCAGCGTGAACTT
>JADFYC010000288.1 GCA_015233295.1 Deltaproteobacteria bacterium
AATATATATCGCCGCAGCGGATCCTTTTCGGCAGTGATTATCCCACCGGCCATCCCCAGCTCTACCGTGGCCTGATGGAGGTGTTTGACCTGACGTTGGAAGATAGACAAGCCATATATTACCAGAACGCCCTTAACCTGATCAGCCGCAAGAAGGAGTGTTAAAATATGTCTTGAACGGCCATAGGTTGTGACTTTGGGAATTCCGTTGCCCGTTGCCCGTTCTTTCTCAACCCAAGGCCGGCAACCCGTAAACGGCAACAGGCAACAAGTAACCAGTAAAGGAGATCTAATGAGAAAACATTACGTGTGGACGAAGGTGCTTACCGGGATGTTGTTGGCGATGCTGATAGTTCCGGGCATCACCTGGGGTCAGGGTGCATCTCCGCAGACTTATAAGAAGGAAGAACTGGCCCAGATGCTGGCTCCGATCGCTTTGTATCCGGACTCGTTGCTGGCCCAGGTGCTGATGGCCGCGACCTATCCACTGGAAGTGGTGGAGGCGGCTCGCTGGATAGCTCAAAATCCGCAATTGCAGGGACCGGCGCTGGATGCCGCCTTGATGGAGAAAGGGTGGGACGTCAGTATCAAATCGTTGGTTCATTTTCCTCAGGTGCTCCAGATGATGAGTGACAAACTGGACTGGACGTCAAAACTGGGCAATGCGTTTTTGTCCCAGCAAGGCGAGGTGATGGATACTGTCCAGGATTTGCGGGTTAGAGCCCAGGCCGCAGGGACCCTGAATACGACCAAGGAACAAAAGGTGATCGTGGACAACCAGATTGTTCGGATTGAACCGGCCGCACCCGAGGTAGTCTATGTACCGGTTTATAATCCAGCGGTAGTATACGGACCCTGGTGGTATCCGGCTTATCCGCCTTATCCATATTATCCATGGCCAGACGCCGTAATAACTGCCGGGATCATTGGATTTACGACCGGATTTTTTGTGGGCGCGGCAGTAAACTCCTGGTGCGGTTTCGGTTGGCGCGGCCACAATGTCAACGTTTACATTAACAAGACCTATCACTTCAATAATATCCATCACTATGGGCATATAGATCCACACGGGGGGCAGTGGCATCACGATCCCGGACACAGGCGGGGCGTGGCCTACCGCGATCCGGGTACGGCCCAGCGTTATGGTCAGGCCCATAGCATAAGAGCGGATCAGGCCCGGCGTGATTTTAGAGGGTATACTCATGACGGCGCCGGTCGATCAATGACGGGAACAAGTCGGGTCAAAAGTGATTTTTCCGGTCGGTCAACTCCCAAAGGCGATACCGGACGGAGTAGGGACTCCCTGTCTCGGTCGACAAGTTCCAGGGCGGCTCAAACCCGGTCTGAATTCAAGAGCTTTGGTGGCAGAAGCACGGGAAGCGCCTACCAGGGTGTAAGTAATGGCAAGAAAGAAAGCATGGCCAGTCAACGTGGCCAGTCCAGTTTCAGTAACGCCGGGAAGACCGGCCATGCCCCAAGCTCTGGTGGTCAACCCGGCGGCGGTGGGTCGCATTTCGGCAGCGGACGCAGTGGGGGAGGTGGAGGCGGATCTCATGGCGGCATGAGGAGGTAGCCGGCTTGATCTGGAATTTCAAGCTCCGACGACTACAACCGTCAGGCGTGCTTAAACCCATTTAGATGGAGTAATGAATATGGCTCATCTTAAATCAATGACTCGCAACAAGTCGTTCTTTCTCTTTGTTGCCATGACTTTCCTGTTCAGCGGCATCATGCTTTCTTTTGGTGTTTCCGCTCAGGCGGCCGGGCCGCAACAAAAATCGTTCGCCTCCCCGGAAGCGGCGGTGAAGGCCGTGGTCGAGGCGACTAAGGTCTATAACAAAAAAGAATTATTGGCTATACTTGGTCATGAAGGCGAAGAATTGATCTCCTCGGGGGACGCCTTGCAGGATAAAGAAGACCGGGAGAAGTTTATTAAGTCCTATGAACAAAAAAACGTGCTTAAACAGATAACCGCGGAGCAGGCTGTCCTCCATGTGGGTTCGGAGGATTGGCCTTTCCCGATTCCGATTGTCAAGAAGGGTAAGGACTGGTTTTTTGACACTAAAGCCGGCAAGCAAGAGATACTTAAGCGCAGGATAGGCCGGAATGAATTGAATACCATAGAATTCATGAAAGCCTATGTCGAGGCTCAACGGGAATATGCCGGCAAAGACCTGGCCGGAGATCATGTCTTAACCTTTGCCCGAAAGCTGATCAGTGATCCGGATATGCGGGATGGCCTCTACTGGCAGACGGAAGAAGGGGAGGCCAAGAGCCCCATCGGCCTGTACGCGGCCAGGGCGGCTAAATTTGAATCCGCCGGACGGAAAGGCGAGCTTCAGATTGCCCCATATTATGGGTATTACTACAAGGTAATTAGTGCCCAGGGCAAGCATGCCGAAGGAGGCAAATACGATTACGTGGTTAAAGGAAAGATGACCTTGGGGTTTGCTCTGGCCGCCTTTCCGGCCAGGTACGGCGTCTCCGGAATAATGAGTTTAATTGTTAATCATCAAGGGGGCATTTACGAGAAGGACCTGGGGAAGAACACCGACCAGGCCGTCAAGATGATGAAAGAATTTGATCCGGACGAAACCTGGAAAAAGGTGGAGTAACCAGGAAACGCCCAGCATCAAAGCCAGGGTAAGACGCTTTTCCCAGGATGTCTATGGAATTTTTCCTAAGGCTTGGGACAGCTCTTGCCCTGGCAACGGGTGCGGGGCGTAGTTACGGATCAAGGACATTCAATGGCTCAGGTAGATCTATGCTCGACCCGGGCCGGGTTAAACGCGGCTTCACCCGCCGATTTGTGCCACGGCGGTTCTCATATCCTATCCGATCTCAGGTTTTTCCCTAGATTTTTAGGGAGATTCCCCCTGCAAAATGAGTGGACCCCCTATTTACAATTCTATTAAGATGATCCTATAATGTAAACAGTTGTGGAAAGCGCGGGATGTGCCTGAGGAGGCGCCTGGCCATGCGATCTTGAAGGTACGGGGCCACCTCAAATGGGCCTCCGGACACCCTCAGGTCTCCTGATTTGATTCGTGCCCGACGCGAGATGATTTTTTTACAGACTAGTCAAAGCAGGAGATACCCAATGAAACGCTGTTCATTTAACAAGACATTTGGATTGTCCGTAATGGTCGGGGCGTTGTTTATCATCACCATGGTGCTGGCGCCGCAACCCGGAATCGCAGCCGACCCGTTTCAACCGCGGGGTAACGGCCCGACGTCTTTACAGGAGTTCTTGCAACAACAAGAGGGCTTGAGGCAAAGAGGGAGAGAGGGGATGTTAAAATCCGCCCCGAAACACGGCTCCGGAGCTTTTTCCTCCCCTGATGGCAAAAAGCAGTTGGAACCCTGTACAGCGGTGCTCGACGATAATTATGTCCTCAATGTTCCCATCGTCGATATCGGGAGAGACTACTACTGGCTCGAAATGACGTATCAGGGAAACGGCTATTTTCTTTTCACCGGTTTCGACCTCCAAAATCCTGGTGGCTTTACCGGATGTGACCATGCCTATTTGACCTCTCCGAGCACCGTCTATGTCCCGCTTATGTATTTCGGTGGGTACTTTTTCTGGCTTGAACTAAACTATGTCGGTTGTGATAACACCGGTTGTTGGTTCGCCTTGACCAAATTCGGTCCGGTATATTATTAAGACAAGGAAACGGCATTTGTTCAGCGGCGTTTCCCAAATCAGATCACAGGTTCTTCCCAAAATCTTTAGGGAGACGACCATGAAAATGGGTGGTCTCCCTATTTACAATTGTGTCAAGGCGAGCTATAATAAAATTATGGAAAGCGTGGGAACTGACTCAATGGGGGCGTCTTGCCGGCCGATATAGAAGGGCGGGGCCGCCTTAAGCGAGCCTTTGAACGCTTAGAGGTTCCTTAATTTGATCCGTTCCCGACGATAGATGATTCTTTTACACTAATTATAACAGGAGGTTCCAGATGAAATTCTATGTTTTTAATAAGAAAGTTGGATTATCCGTATTCCTGGGGGCGTTATTTATCATCGCCATGTCGCTGGCCCCGCAAGCCGGAATCGCCGCCGGCCCGGTCCAACCGCGGGGTAACGGCCCGACGTCTATATTGGATTACTTGCAACAACAGAACGAGTTAAACCAAACTGGGAAAGAGGGGATGGTGAGGTCCGCTCCGAAAAGCGGCCCCCGGGCTTTAACCGCTCCTAATGGCAAAAAGCAGTTGGAGCCCTGCACAGCGGTGCTGGACAGTCATTATAACCTGTATGTCCCCATCGTCGATATCGGGAACGACTATTATTGGCTCGAAATGGTGTACACGGGAGATGGCTATTTTCTCTTCACCGGTTTCGATTACCAAGATCCAACCGACTTTAACGAATGTAATCATTCCTACTTAACCTCTTCTACCACCGTCTATGTCCCGTTTATGTCTTTTGGTGGGTACTATTACTGGCTGGAATTGACCTACTTTGGCTGTGATTCCACCGGGTGTTGGTTCGGTTTGACTGATTTCGGGCCGATATATTTTTGATCGCTCAAATGACCAGGGATCGGCGAAGGATGCTGGGGGGGCGGAGTGGTCGGCAGAGCGATGACTTCGCCCTTTGCTATTTAAGTGCGTTTCGGTGTAACTGATTGGGAGGTGAACATTCAAGAATTTTTTCGTGCGATTGCTCACCGGCAGTCTATCAAAAGGTTGACAAAGCCGGTCGGATAGGCTACAAGTCAGTTTCTTTCGGCCAGGGGGCCCGGTGGTGACTGAAGTTGATTATATCCAATTCTTTTCAGTCTGTTGCGTTAAAACAAATTTGGGGTGCCCCGATGAATATGGAGTTGCCCGTTGAAAAATATTGTCGCTAAATGCTTAGATGACAGCCAGGCCGTCAAACAGATCCTGATCAGGGATGGCGTAGAAAAGATCATCAAGGCCGCGGAACTAATTGCCACTGCCTTCAAGGAAGGGAAAAAGCTCCTTATTTTTGGAAATGGCGGCAGCGCTGCC
>JADFYC010000289.1 GCA_015233295.1 Deltaproteobacteria bacterium
GCTTAAGGTTGGCCGACCATCTGACCAGCTTGCTGGTACGGAAGCATGTGGATTTCCCAGGGCGTTGCCGCTGGGCTAACCTAGTGCGCCCTTTCAGGGCTTATGTGGAATTAACTATTTTAAAAAATTTGCATGATAGTTCGGCCCTTAAATCAATGATATTGTGTCGGATTAGGGAATCAAAAATAATGCGGAAAAGCGATATGAAGAACACGGTTGATGCCGTCCGGGCTTTTTGGGATGCCAGGCCGTTATTGGTTGGGGAAATCGAACAGCCGGTGGGAACCAGAGCCTGGTTTGAAGAATTTGACCGGATTAAGACCAACGACGGGTTTTGTGGAGATTTGACCGGATGGGTACCTTTAGATGTGGACAACAAGCGGATACTGGATCTGGGATGTGGCCCGGGATATTGGAACCGCCTTTTCGGAAAACTGAATGTCGAATACTATGGCATTGATATATCACCAAAGACCGTCGAACTGGCCGAGTTGTCCCAACAACTATATGGCCTTCCGGGTCAAATTGCCGTAGGCAACGCAGAACAGATAGATTTTCCAGATGAATATTTTGATTACGTGGTTTCCGAAGGAGTCATCCATCACACGCCCGACACGCAAGGATGTATTGATGAAATCTACCGGGTCCTGGTCCCAAGTGGACAGGCCGCCATTGGGGTCTACTACCGTAATTTCATTTTCCGCGCCCCTGTCCTCTTCAGGCAAGTCTTGGGAGCGATGCGGTTTTTCAAAATATCAATGAAGGGGCGAGGACGGGAAAAAATGGCCTGGGCCGATACCCCGGAAGATTTCGTCAGGATGTTTGATGGAGCGGATAACCCCATAGGAAAGGCTTACACCAAAGAGCAACTGCGGCACATGTTCAGACACTTTTCCGAGATCAGATTTGCCCGGTACTGTCTTCCATTGCGCATGGTTAAAGACAACATACCAAATTATCTACACAAATTAATTGCTTCCAGATTTGGGTTAATGATTCTGGCCAAGGTCAAGAAGTAAACGGGGTTGAGCCGCCAAGATAAAAGAGGTCTGTGGCCTGGGCCTGGACTATGAGGGGGGGTTTTCGCTATTTTGTCTTTGTTTGATACAATAGTATAATTTTAATGCCTTATCTAATATATTGGCAGTCGGCGTAAGACCGTCCAATTGATCGATCTTGGCCAGGACGGCGTCCAGATGGTCCTCGATGGAAAAATCTTTTAGCATGATTTGTTTTTCTAATTCCAACCGCTCGACTTCAGCCGTCTCTCTAAGACGCCTTTCCCGGAGTTCAGCCGCCCGCACTTCACGGGTTGCTTTCTTAAGTTCTTCAATTTCACTCAACGTCGCTAACGCCATTAGACCATTCCCGGCCTTGTCCGCCTCTGATACTGCAAGCGGTTGAAGATCCTTTTGGCTTGATTGATCAATTTTATCGTGTTTATTTAATTCGATATCTTTTGATGCCGGGGGCGGCCCGCCGGGAGAGGGACGATCAATGGGAGCAGGGCCGGCGGTGACAATAACATGTGAAGATTCCCGCCGTTCCCAAACAACCTTGATGATCCGAATGGTCATCAAGATCCCGCAACCACACACGAAGAAAAGTATCCCGGCCACCAACAATCCGGCCAGGTCAAAATAGTCTGGAGGCAGACTCTGATAGTAGACGTCACTTAAGACGCGCAAAAACAGATAGCCGGAAAGGAAAGCTCCAATCAGAAAGGCACAAACCAAAATGTGATAGAATTTAGTCTTAGACATAGCGGGTATAATAATATGTCATTCGGCAAGAAGCAAGAATAAACTGGAATGGGGCTGGTGGACGGCGGGAAAGTCATCAGATTGTTGGCTGTCCCATCCGTGAAGGCCATCAAAGACGGCTTTTATGGCTTAATGAGATAGGTTGGTGGTGATAGGCAAAAAGCGTAAGGGGATGTAACTCAGCTAATCCATTTCTCAATGAATCGGCACCAGCGTTCTCAGATTGTTAACCAGAATGTTGTCACTTAATCGCCTGGCCCAAGCCACGTTTATCTCCGTCATCTCTTGCGGTGAAGGCCTGGAGTGGCGGACAATTCCTAAGATCCTCAGGCCGATGTTTATCTTCGCCACACTCGTGGGGAGACGCAGTTCGAAGAAGAAAGCACTCCCCTTGGGCATGGGTGGGGCGGACTCCGGGATCAGAATGCCGATACCGCCTAAGGAAATATTTTTCAAGATAGATACCTTCGGCTCTTGGGTCATAATCTCCCCGTGAACCGGATGAATCGAAAAGTCGTCACCGCCATTATTAGAGTTTTCAGAATTTGGCCCGATATAATCAAAACATCCACAAAATGTGGGGTTGTCTTCCTGGGTGCTAATTATCTCTCTCAGGATATTCAGGCGCCGACCGACCAGGAAACCTAAGACGGAATCAGGAATCTGAAAAAGGCTCACCTTGATTTCCGTGCGAAGCTCATAGCGGTAGTCCAGGCGAGGGTCTCTACCCTCAAACCGAAACCAGCCAAAGCTTTTTCTGACAAACTGGGTCTGCATCACCCGAAAGGGTTTAAGCGCAGGATGATCAAATATTATCAGAATGTTTTCATCGCGTGAGAAGTGGGGGCGAGCCTCTATCTCCAGTTCCACCGATGCCCCATTGGCCGAGACAACGACACCGGAGTACTTTTTCTTTTGGGCGAGCAGACCCACCGGCCGCTGGGTTTGAATGAAATCGTCCAATATTTCTTTGGGTAGATTTTCTGTGCTGTGGATTTGTGCGACCGAACTATCTTGGAATAATGACGCGTTAGGATCAATCGGAATAACCGAGTAGTTTTTCATTTGGTTTTGATCATCGCCTGCCAACATCTCAGACTCTCATCCGTAAGTGGTGAATTGCAATAAGTTGAATTTGGGCCGGCCATCATTACTTATGAAACATTCGTAACCATTCTTTCTCTTTGCCTGGCCTATCCTCTTTTTGTAATCTTTCATCTGCGGGAGATATCTCTGACAAAATATCTTTCAATGAGGTGGCCTGGCTGTCTAAGCCGGCTTGAAATTCTTTAAGTTGGGCAGGATCGGCGGCTGTGGGGACAGATGGCGGCCGGCTGACCATGACATCGGAAACCATGTTCGGCCCTAAAATAACGGCGGCATCTGGCCGGTCGACATTGATGATCTCGATGTTATTTTCTAAACAGACAACCGAAGTCGTGGCCCTGGTTTTGGCCCAGACGATAAAGGCGGTTCCCCGCACCCCCATAATGGCCGTGGCTGTTTGGACTCGGAATGCCGGCCCTTTAAACCCCTTGAAAAGTTCATTGATAAAGAAGCTGGCTTTGCCTATTTGAACGGTCAGCCATCCCGATCTAAATTTTCGTTTCATATCGGTACGATATTCTGAGATAATCAACCCGGTGTTTTCCGCCACACAAACAACGCTCTCATCATCAAACAGAATTCTTATTTTGCCATCTCCCTCAGTCGTGATTTCGTCACCTTCATATACTTTGAGGCCCAGCCGCAACGGGGCGGATTGGGTGGTATTTACTGGTTTGAAAAAGGCCCGGCCGGCAAGTTTGATCACATTTCCGACCTGTTGGCCGGAGCCGGCTTCTCGCTCCAACAAAACAGACATCTTCTTCTGCGTACCAGCCTCGGCGGTTATCGTGTGCTTTATGGACTGATAATTGCCCAACTGGATCTGAATAGAAACCGGGCCGGGCGCCTGATCGGAAACAACCACCGGGGAACTCCCTTTTTTGATTCCATTAACCGTCACTTCAGCGCCTGCCGGCAAAGTCTCCACGATCAACGGGCTGCCGGGGGCGACAGTATCTTCGATGTTTATAGTGGATGGACTGGGTGACTTAATTTTGACTGTCACTTGGTTGGTAGATGTGGATTTTGCCGTTTCCCCGCCCAAGACCTGGCCATAGACCAGAGTTGAAGGCAAAAGAACCATCATGATGCAGGTGACTAACCAGGAGTTCTTCATAAGCTCTCTTTTCTGTTTTGGCATGGAATATCGTTTCGGGTTGGTCCTGGGACGCCGGGCGGTTATCTCGGGCGGCGGCTTCTTAGGCCTCAGCTATTAATTTTAGCTTGCCGCCGATAATATCGTCGCTTATGCGTCGGATCCAGGTGACGTTTAGTTCTATCATTCCGTCTTGACCAGGTTTGGAATGACGCACAACACCTATGACTTTCAAGCCAATGTTCAACCTGGCCTCACCCAAGGTGAGGTTTAGTTCAAAGAAGAATGCTTTTCGGATGGGATCAGGCATGGCCGCCGCAGCAACAAGAAGGCCGATGCCGCCTAACGACATGTTCTTCAATGTTGCCTGGGTCGGTTTTTGACCGACAATCTCGTCATGGACCGGATGAACAGCGAACGTGCCGGAGTCGGGTTCGGGAAGATTATCATGCGGCACTAAATAATCAAAGCAACCGCAAAATGAGTTATCGGCGGTTTCCTGGTCCACAACTATTTCTCTTAGTATGACGAGGCGATGGCTGATCAAATATTCCAATACAGTTCCAGGAATCGGAAAAAGATTCACTTCGATGTTTGAGTGAAATCCATAGCGGTAATCCAGCCGAGGATCGCGGCTTTCAAACATAAACCAGTTGAAGCTTTTTCTGACAAATTGAGTTTGCATTACACGAAAGGGTCTTAGCTTAGGATGATCAAATATTATTAAGATGTTATCATCGCGCGACAGGAGAGGGTGAGATTTGATGTCCAGTTCTAAAGTTTCTCCGATACTCCGGACCAATATGCCGGTATGCCGTTGGTTTTTCGATATAATAATTACTGGCCGCCGGTGTTGAACAAAATCGTTTAATATGGGCGGGGGCAAACTGTCAACTCGCCGAATTTGTATAGACGATTCGTCCTGGAACAAAGCCGCCCTGTTCGCAACCGGAATAATCAAATAGTTCTTCGTCGGTCCTTTTTTCTCCGCCGATCCCATGTTGACCTCTCATCCCAAGTGATAGTATCGCTA
>JADFYC010000028.1:0-4971 GCA_015233295.1 Deltaproteobacteria bacterium
CTGTTTCCTTGCGGTAGGCGTTAGTTGGGTTAGGATCAGTCTTATCGCCCGGAACGGAAAAGGGTTCCGAATCTGCTTACTCGACTTTACAAAAACCATTCTTTTTCGAACCGCAGACGGGGCATTGGTCCGGGGCTTCGTCGGCTACGGTATGCCCGCAAATCCGGCATACTTAAAAATCTTGCTCGGGATAATCTTTAAGGTTGTCCAAGGCCTCCTGGTACAAGGCGGCATGGACCTTTTCCACTTCGTTGGCATAGGTAAAAGTCATCTTGGCCGCCCGGTTGCCTTCTGCTTGAGCCTCGGCGATCATTTGAGGATACATTTCCTTAAACTCGTGAGTTTCTCCGGCAATCGCTTCTTTCAAATTATCTGAGGTGGCGTTAATCCCTTGCATCACCTTCAGGTGTTTGTGGGCATGGATGGTTTCAGCCGCGGCCGCAGCCCGGAATAATTTGGCCACCGCTTTAAATCCTTCCTTGTCCGCCTGGTCGGCAAAGGCCAGATATTTTCGGTTGGCTTGGGACTCACCGGCGAATGCTGCTTTTAAGTTCTCTTGAGTCTTCGACATCATAACCTCCTATTGATAAGTTATTGTCTCCCCAATCTGATACGGGGGATAACATATTTAATTTGCTAAATCTTATTGCTAAACCTGATCCAAAGGGAGCGGTCCGCCTCATCCCTGCATCAGCTTATGAATCTCCACCGTCCAGTGACAGAGCATGTTGGTGTAGCTGCCC
This sequence comes from Deltaproteobacteria bacterium, assembly GCA_015233295.1. GTDB lineage: Bacteria > Desulfobacterota > JADFXK01 > JADFXK01 > JADFXK01 > JADFXK01. The sequence continues at coordinate 744 of JADFYC010000028.1, forward strand.
ATTTCATTATCATACCAGCCAAAGACCACCGCCTGAGTCACCGGCAGGTCGATCACCGTATCAGGCATGGCCTTCAAGGCGTCCTTAGGAATGCCCATGACATTTTTCAAATCCAGGCTGATGTTCGCAGTCCGGGTCCGGGTCTCATGGCCTTCAATGATCGCCGCACCGGCCGGACGACCGACGATATCCATGGAGGTGTTCTGGGTTTCCGTGTATTGTAAAAAGCCGTTCGCATCTTCGGCCGCGGTCCGTTTGTAAATTTCGTTAATTACATCCCGGCTGATGGGATCGGCGCCTGATTCATCTTGCAAGGCTGCCACCAGCATAACCAGCGAACCGGTAACCGTGGGTATCCGGACGGACTCAGCAATAAAGCCGATGGACTTCATCTCCGGGATAATGTAAGCCAGGGCGTCCGCAGCGCCGGTGGAAGTCAAAATAATATTATTGAACACGCCTCTGTTTTTTCTCAGATCCGTGGCTCCGGCATCCGGTAGCCGATCTAAAACTTCCTGGCCGCCGGTAACAGCATGAACCGTGGCCATAGAGGCCGAGAGCAACTTCTTCGGACCAAAATAGTCCAGTAAGGGCTTCATCATATAGGCCAGACAAGTCGTGGTGCAGGACGCATTGGAAATAACGCTATGAAGCGTCGGGTCGAAAACCTGGTCATTAATGCCCAGCACCGTCATCACCGCGTCCGGCGGCAAGGGCGAATTGACATCTTTGATTTTGAATGGAGCAGAAACGATGACCTTTTTGGCCCCGGCGATCAGGTGTCCGCGGCAAGATCCTTTAAGGTCATCGGCCGGAGCAACCGGGTCCAGGAATTTTCCCGTGGCGTCCACTACCAGATCAACCCCGAGCTTACCCCAAGGAAGTTCTTTCGGATTGCGGGTTTCCTTCAAAAATCTGACCAGCACCCCGTTGATCCGCATAGTTCCCTTGGCGTCATCAACTTCTTCAATGACCCGGGAGGCATAGCATCCGTAAAGGTATTGGTGGAGGGCGCCGTAAGTAGAATCCCGTTCAATGAAATCGGCCAGATCGGTTAGAGATCTCCCCACCGGACGTCCTAGATTAACCACAATTTCAGAAAAGTACCTCTGACCCACCTGATTCCATAGGCACAACTTCCCAATCCGGCCCAAGCCGTTGATGCCTAATTTAAAAATTGTATCGCTTCCCATGAGCTGCTCCTTGTCTGATGTGGGTTGCGGGTTGGGTGTTCCAGGTCTATCCTGACTGCTATATTTACCGCTTACTAATCAATAGGTTATCACCAGTCTGCAATCCAGAAGCCGCTACACTCGACCTGGTCCTGATGTCTTTTCCTCGCGGGTTATCCAGACCTGAGGCCCCAATACGGTTGAATTAGGGCACGCCTGACCATCTTCGGATGTGATAAGATTCCTCGCTTCGCTCGGAATGACAAATGTACCTCTTCATGCCGGATGGTCCACTTCTCTGTCATTTCGAGCGAAGCGAGAAATCTTAACGTCGCATCCTTAGTTCAACAGCATTGACCTGACGTCCCGGGCATCCATCATCAGGTTTTCCGGACCAATGCATCAATCCGTCAATTCGGGGCATTTAAAAATATCAGGAATGACATGCCAAGTCAAATCAGAAAGACCTGGGTTCGGGCCAAAAATTTTGGGGCAGGCATTAACCAATTATAATAATTTGATAATTTATTAATTGTGACGGCCATGACCGCAGAGATTAAACTTCAGGTCTCGGACAACTCCAATGAGAATTATCCCATGCCGAATTCTTGTATGGTCTGAAAAGGATAATTCCGCGAACGCAGAGGAAGTCGCAGACTTTTCGGAAAACTTGAACGTTTATGTCGGCATGTTAAAGGCCAGATAAATCGCCACCTTCACTCTCAAAAAAACCCCTGCTTCCTTGGCGTTACGCTTTTTGATCGGAAACCCGGTTTTTGCTTGACACCGACCTCAACTATGGGATAGTTGACCTGGGCCTCCAGAGAATGGGCGAAGGCCGCACACCTAATTTTTTTTATCAATGATTATGGCGAGATACACTCACCTCCAATCGTGGGGAAAAAACCGCGTTTCTACCCCGGAGGTAAACATCCCATCATGAAAGAGGGATAGAGGAAACGTATGGGCATAAGTTTATTTCCCAAAACAGTCAAGTTCTTCGAGCTATTCAAGAGACAAAACCAGAGAGTGGTAGACGCCGTATGCCTTCTAGATGATATTTTCTCTGATTTTACCGATGTCAAAGAAAAATGTAAACTTATTAATGAGATAGAAACAGAAGGCAATCGCCTCTCCCGCGACATAGCCCGGGAGTTGGCGTCTACTTTCATTACGCCCATCGACCGGGAAGATATCCATGAAATCAATATGGCTCAGGAAGACATCCAAAACATCATCAGATCCATTTCGACCCGAATCGGTTTTTACAGCTTCTCCCATATCCCGGACGCGGCCAGGCACCTGGTCAAATATCTTAGATTGATCCTGGAAGAAACCGGACAGATGCTCTCATGTCTGGCCGCTAAAAATGATGTTTGTGAACAAATTGAAAAAATAAACAGTTTCAGAAAAGAAACGGAGATATTTTTTCTGGTGGCTTTAGGCGAAATTTATGAACGCCACGTAGACAGCTTTGCCACAGTGATGGAAATAGTGAAATGGACCCGCACATACGACCGGATAGAAAAAGCGATAAACCGCGCCGAGCACCTGGCCAACGTCATTGAAGGGATTGTGCTCAAGAATGCCTGATAGCTTGTGGTTATTAACATCGATTGTGTTTGTGGCCCTGGTCTTTGATTTCACCAATGGCGCCCATGACAGCGCCAATGCCATTGCCACCGTGGTTTCAACCAAAGTGATGTCTCCCAAGGCCGCGGTGACCATGGCGGCGATCTTAAATTTGATCGGCGCCTTGATTGGGACCAAAGTGGCCCATACCATCGGGGGTGAGTTAGTCAATCCCCAAATGATCGCGGGTTGCCATTCGCTGACCCTGGCCGCCCTGGCCGGAGCCATTGTCTGGAACGTCATCACCTGGTATCTTGGTCTTCCGTCCTCCTCTTCCCATGCCCTGATCGGGGGGCTGATGGGAGCGGCGGTGGCCTACCGTGGTTGGGACACACTGAACTACCTGGCGATCTTTAAAAAAGTCATCGTTCCCCTGGTGTTGTCTCCTTTGGCTGGGTTTATCGGGGGATATTTCCTGATGTTGCTTCTGGCCTGGACCTTTTGTAAATCCCACCCTAAGAAAGTAAATAATGCTTTCCGGAAGCTTCAGATCATTTCCTCGGCCTTCATGGCCACCAGCCACGGCTTGAATGACGCTCAAAAAACCATGGGCATAATCACCCTGGCCTTGTTTATTTTTAACAAGATTCCAACTATCGAGGTGCCTTTCTGGGTCAAAGTAACCTGCGCCGTCACTATGGGCCTGGGCACGGCCACCGGCGGATGGAAAATCATCAAGACAATGGGGCATAAGATATTTAAACTCGAGCCTGTTCACGGTTTTGCAGCGGAGTCTGCCGCCTCTCTCGTGATCAGTACCGCTTCACATTTTGGGGCGCCGATAAGCACCACTCACATTATTTCCACCGCGGTGCTGGGGGTTGGTGCCTCCAAACGGTTTTCCGCCGTCCGCTGGGGTGTGGCCGGGAACATGGTCGTGGCCTGGATTCTAACCCTCCCGGCAGCCGCGGCGATTGCGGCCTTATCTCTCTATTTCTTTAAATTAATTGGATTTGTATCATAAGGAACAGGACCCAAATAGCCAACCCAAACGAATCCCCCTCCCGGCCAACCTGAACCTGTATAACAAACTATTCGTTATCTCCCGCACCTCATTTGTATCCTCGACGGATTAGGCTATTGCCTGGAGGAGGAATTGGGCCCGCGGCTTGATCCGGCCTGCCATAAATCAGGTCCCAATTATTATTGACTATTCCGGACTGATCCCAGATGGTCTATTGATCTTTGGGGCAGAGTAGTTATATAGTTGTACTATGAACGACCATAATTGTCCCTTTCGACTCTTTGGCGTGTACCCTTACCCAGGGTGGTGCTTGCTGAGGGGGGATCAAAAAAGGACATGGTTGCTGTTTACTCATTGTTTGTTGTTGGTTGTCTTCAACGAGTAACAAGTAACCAGCAACACGCAACCCAATGTCGTTGACTTAAGCCGGAGGAAAACACACTGTAAGATTTCTCGCTTC
>JADFYC010000028.1:5017-15423 GCA_015233295.1 Deltaproteobacteria bacterium
TTTCGAGCGAAGCGAGAAATCTTAACGTCCTTATGTCACTCCGGACAAGAGTGAGGTGACCTTGAATCAATGACATTGACACGCAACCAGTAAGATGTTCAGGGAGAATCGGGATGAAATCATTTGAGGAAGACTATCCATTCAAGTTTATCTTAAGTTTTAAGCCCCTTATCGATTTCTTGAATGATCGGTTGGCCCATGCCTGCACGGCTAAATTCAGCTTGATCACGGTGCTGAACGAGATGCTGGCTCAGGCCCCCGAGCTTCTAAAGCCCATTGAAGATATGAGCATATTGGAACACCATAGCGAGGCCGCCAGGGTGCTGATGAGCTTTCTGTTCCCCCCAACCATTTGGGAGACGGACGCAGTCGCGGCGATGGTCCCCTTTGCCATGAAACCATTCCATTTCTCTCCTTCTTTCCATGATCAGATGATGGCCTCGGACGGTTCCTTTCGAGGACGGTTTACGGTGGACCCGGAATTAGCCGCGACCGGGCGGGCGATCAGGGCTTATATCTGTATCTTAAAAAAGTGCTACGGCGTAACCCAGCACTTTGACTACCCGATTATCCGAGTGATACCTGATCTGACAACAGGGCTGGACCGCTATTATAAAGTAAACTTAAACCTACAGTTCGTGGACGTGGTCAACCTGGGCGGGCCTTCAGAGCTATCTCCCCAGCAGCTTCAAACGGTCTTGGAGAATCTGACTAATCCGGCCGCCTTAAAAAAAATTCTGCCACCGGAAAAATTTCAGTTCCAAGGCTTAACCGTAGCCCAATTAGTTGATGTCACGGAGTCGGAAGTAATCTCCGTGTTGGAACGGGCCCTGATTGAACAAGAGTCTATTCTGGCCTACGACGGCTTTCTCCGGGTACAACAGAATCTGCGGACTCTTTTTCGCCGGCCCGCCCTGGTGGCTGGATTATGCGCCCTCCGGGATGATCAGGTGATTTTATTGAATGTCGGCTGCGAGAAGAGCCCAAGCTGCATCCTTACTGAATCAACATTTGGTAGTATCGATCAATTACGGGGTAGCGTTTTTGAGCTGGCGCTTCAACGGAAAGAAATAATTAGTGTTCCGGACCTGCTGGAGTATAATTCCAACGCGCCGGCCGACAAAGGTGTCGTTGACTCAGGATTCCGGTCGATTGCAGTGACCCCGCTCTTTTACCAGGCCGATTGCATCGGCACGTTGGTGCTGAAATCACCCCTTCCAGGCGATATGGGGTTATTGGCGGCCGTGCTTCTGAAACAGGTCCAGCCAATTTTCGCCGCGGCCCTGAAGCGCGCCTTAGATGAGATGAGCAATCATCTCCAGTCCATTATTAAGGAATATTGCACGGCCATTCACCCGACAGTGGAATGGCGTTTTCGCAAGGCGGCTTTTAACCACCTGGAGTGCTCTCGCCGAGGGCGTAGTCATGATTTCGAGCCTATAGTGTTTAAAGACGTTTACCCTCTCTTTGCCCAGTCAGATATCCGGGGATCTTCCGGAGCCAGAAACCTGGCCATCCAGCAGGATTTGGCTGAACACATGAATATCTCGCTGACTGTGCTCGAAACTGCGGATAAAGCCAAATCCTTGCCCATCCTTCGAGAATTGGCCGGCCGCGTAACCGCCCAGTTGAATCGGACATCAATCGGGCTGAGTTCGGGAGATGAAGTATCGGTGGTCAAGTTCATTCGTCGGGAAGTGGAGCCGCTGTTTCCTCTGCTAAGACAATTCGGCCCAGCCACAGCCGCGGCTATAGATGCCTACGATTCAGCCATTGACCCAAACATGGGCACGGTTTACCGCCAGCGCAAAGAGTTTGAGTCGGGCGTATCTCTTCTGAACGATCGCCTGTCGGCTTACCTGGATGTGGAGGAGGCGGAAGTCCAGGCCATCTTCCCCCATTACTTTGAGCGACGCCGCACAGATGGGCTGGACTATCTGATCTATATTGGAGAATCTTTGCAGGAACGTGGCGGTTTCCACCCCATTTTCCTAAAAAACTTGAGACTCTGGCAACTCTATGTCGCCTGCGGCATCACCTGGCACACGGCCCAGCTAAGACCATCACTAATGATCCCTCTGGATATCTGTCACCTTATTCTGATTGAAAACTCGCCTTTGGCCATCCGTTTCCGGTTCGACGAAAAGAGATTCGACGTTGATGGCGCCTATGACATCAGGTATGAAATCGTCCGGTCCCGCCTTGATAAAGCCGTGGTCAAGGGCGGGGAGGAACGACTCACTCAACCGGACAAAATCACTGTCGTTTACTCCCGGCCTGACGAAGCCTCAGAGATCCGCCGTCACATCGATTTTCTGCAGACCGAAGGCTTTTTGCTTGATAATCTGGAGGTGTTGGAGGTCGGTGAATTACCCGGAGTCCAGGGCCTGAAGGCCCTCCGGGTGGGGGTCAATCTGGATTCCCCGGCGCTGGCCAAAAGGGCGGACAAAAACCTGGGGTAATCTTGAGCTCCAATACTGTTGAATTAAGCAAGGACGTTAAGATTCCTCGCTTCGCTCGAAATGACAGTGAGGTGGACCACCTGGAATGACGATGTAAAATTGTCATTCCGAGCGAAGCGAGGAATCTTAACACATCCGAAGGTGGTCAGGCCTCACTCTTAATTCAACAGCATTGACCTTGAACTCCGGGCTAAACGTTGGTCGATAACCTGAGGCCGGTTCCATTTCCGACGGGCGGCATTAGTCCGGGTTATTCACGGCCGGAATCAAGACCGGCCGCGAACAAGCATATTTTTTTAGGCCAGCCTTTGGACAATCGCCGCGCCAAATCCGGAGCAAGACAGCAAAGTTGCACCTTCTGTTTGCCGGGCCAGGTCATAGGTCATTTGTTTGGCCGCAATCGTTTCTTGCACCGCCCTCTGCAGTGCCTCCGCCGCCTCCGTCCACCCCAGGTGTTCCAACATCATCCCCCCGGATAGGATCAACGAACAGGGATTGACCTTGTCCTGGTTCGCATATTTCGGCGCGGATCCGTGGGTGGCTTCAAACACGGCCGCTTCATCACCCACATTGGCCCCGGGGGCCATACCCAGGCCGCCGATTTGAGCCGCCAAGGCATCTGAAATATAATCACCATTCAAGTTGGGGGTGGCGATGACGCTGAATTCCTCTGGGCGCAGCAGAACTTGTTGAAAAAGCATATCCGCAATGCGATCTTTGAGCACCACCTTGCCCGCTGACCCCTTTTCCGAAAGTCGCCCCACCTCGTCTTCAGTCAAAACGGTCTCGCTAAACTCCTCCTTAGCCAGTTGATAGCCGCATTCTCGGAAGGCCCCTTCGGTGTATTTCATGATGTTGCCCTTGTGCATCATGGTGACACTGGGTCGGCCGGTTCTCAGGGCGTAGTTAACGGCCATTTTGATCAGCCGCCGGGAGGCGAATGAACTCATGGGCTTAACGCCGATGGCTGAGTCCTGCCTTATCCGGCAACCCATTTGATCATTCAGAAACTCGATCACCTTCGCTGCTTCATCAGTCCCGGCCGGCCATTCTATGCCGGCGTAAACATCCTCAGTGTTTTCTCGAAAGACTACCATGTCTATCTTCTCAGGATGCTTCAGCGGGCTGGGCAGTTGGGGAAAAAACTTAACCGGTCTGATACAGGCGTAAAGGTCCAGGCGCTGCCGCAAGGTTACATTAATGCTGCGAAAGCCACCCCCAACCGGCGTCGTTAAAGGACCCTTCAAGGCCACCTTGTACTGGATTATGGAGTTGAGCGTCTCTTCCGGGAGATAAGATCCGGTAGCAGCATAAGCCTTCTCCCCAGCCAAAATCTCCAACCAGAGTATCTCCTTACTTGACCCGTAGGCGGCTTTTACGGCCGCGTCCAGGGCCATTCTGGTCGCCCGCCAGATGTCGGGCCCTGTCCCATCTCCTTCAATAAATGGTATCACCGGCCGGTCAGGAACGACCCACCCGCCACGGCCGTCTGAACCAATTTGGCCGGCTTCCGTTATCTCGTTTGGTGTAATCAGGCTCATATTTCCTCAGTCAATTTAGGGTAGTTAATGGCGGCATAAGATCGGAACTCCTCGAAAGTGGCCTCCGGGTCGATTCCGGGACAATTGTTCTTAGCAGCTTCAAAGCTGACCGGATCTATCAGGTTTCCCCTGAAGAACGGCCAATCCCGGCACGGCTTGGGTTTAACCGGATGAATGCCGCAAACCTGTCGGTTAAACAGGCACAGACCGTCAGCCCCGGTTTTGATATAAAGCCGACCATTCCGGACTGTCAAGCACGTTTCCTGCAATCTGTCAACTGACATACCGAGGAACTCGGCGACGCCGGTCAGTTCCGATGTCTCAAAATAGACTCCGCCCTCACCGCGGCAACACTCGCCACATTGAAGGCAATTGAATATCTGGTCCTTTTTTGTCATAATATCTACTTTTAAAATAGGGTAAGAAAAACATTAGTCGTTTGGAAGCCATTCCGCCACTGACTAACCACTGCAGTAACGGTTTTTTCCGATTTCCATGATTGTTCAACCGCTGGTAACTTCTGTCAATGATACTCCCAAGATGGCAACAATCTTTTGTAATCGCCCTTGAGCACCTTCAAAATCATAATTCTGAAGGCACTCCTCCAGTTGCCCCATCTCCTCCGCCAGAGTCGCCCGGCCGAGAATGTCCCTCAACGATTCTAACGTATTTTCCGCATACGTATTGTCGTCCTGAATGAGCTGAGCCAATTCGATCAGAATGGGGGTAACACTTTCGAGATCAACCGGGCCTTCAGAGATCGGTGGTGGAGTATCATCCGGTTGCTTTAAGGACATTATCGCTTCGGCCAGGGGTTTCAAGGCCAGGTCCAGGTTTAATATCAGACGGTCATACTGCTCCGTCTGCTTCGTCTTGATGGCCGTTTCCAATTGCTCGGCCGCGGCGTGGGCATCCTTGGCCGAAATATTACCAGCGATCCCCCTAACCGTATGAGCCAAACGCTCTGCCGTTTCCAGATCACCACCAATCAGCAGGGTCTTGATTTCCTCTGTGACAGAAATGTACTTGTCGGCAAAGTCCTGGAGTAATTGCCGGTATAACCGGGTATTTCCCTGTAATCTCTCCACTCCGGCGGCCAGGTCAACTCCCGGCAGGTGGGCAGGAAGCTCAACCATTTCGCCCTGCTTCCGTCGTTGGTCCAGCCCTTTTTTTGTCTCTTCGACGCCCCGACGGATACCCGGTTGTATCCACCGGGCCAGGACGGTAAATAATTCGGCTGGATCTATCGGTTTACTTACATAATCATTCATCCCCGCCGCCAGACATTCCTCTTTGGCCCCCTTCATGGCATGGGCGGTCATGGCAATAATGGGCAGTTTTTTAAATCTGTCCTTTTGCCGGACCAGACGGGTCGCCTCGTACCCACCCATCACAGGCATCTGCACATCCATCAGCACCAGATCGTAATTGGTTCCGACCACGGCATCTACGGCCTCTTTCCCGTTGTTGCAGACGTCCACGATCAATCCCACGCTTTCTAATATCTCAGTGGCGACCTGTTGGTTCAAGGCATTATCCTCGACCAGAAGCACCTTTGCCCCTTCGATATCTTCCCTGACTTCCGATTGCCTCTCCGGTTCGAGTTTAGGCTGGATGACTGTGGAAATTTCACGTCCGAAAACACCCATAATGGTGTCAAACAATAGAGACGGGCTCACCGGCTTCATGAGAAAGTCATTTATTCCGGCTTTTCCCGCCCGCTTTATGACTTCCTCCCGGCCGAAGGCCGTGATCATGATGATCAGAGGAACCTGGGGTATCTTGAAATCCTGCTTTATTTGTTGCGAAGTCGTTATTCCATCCATGCCCGGCATCTTCCAGTCCATAAAGACAAGATCGTACGGCTTACTATTGGACGCCCGTTCCAGTTCGTCTAGGGCGGCCCGGCCGGATTCCACGGTAGTTGTTGTAAACCCAAAAGATGTCAGCATGTCGCACAGGACCTCTCGGGCCGCCTCATTATCATCAACGACCAGCACCTTTAGCCCCTTCAGGTCTGTCGGCGCGACCAGGCATTGGGTACACGTAGAATTCTTGAATCTTGCAGTGAAGGAAAATGTGCTGCCCCGGCCTGGTTCACTCTCTACCGATATGCTTCCGCCCATCATCTCAACCAGCTTCTTAGAAATGGCCAGACCCAGACCTGTCCCGCCAAACTTGCGAGTGACCGAGGTATCTACTTGCGAGAATGCCGTGAAAAGTTTCTCGATCTGTTCCGGGGTCATCCCGATACCAGAATCGGCCACGGAAAACTTTAGCGTAGAATATTCTTCATCATTTTCAAGTAGTTCGGCCTTGATTAAAATATGGCCTGACTGGGTAAACTTAGCGGCATTGTTGGCCAGGTTGACGAGAATCTGGCCCAACCTTAAGGGATCACCTATAAGCGTGTTGGGCACATCACTGGCCTTGTGCACAACCAACTCTAGGCCTTTTTCAGCCGCCTTGACCGAGATCATATTGCCCATATCGGCCATCACATTATCAAGCTGGAAATCTACGGCCTCCATCTCCAGTCTGCCGGCCTCTATTTTGGAAAAATCAAGGATGTCATTAATAATGCCCAGGAGTGATTTGGCCGAATACTCTATCTTAGTTAAGTAATCCCGCTGCTTCCCGCTAAGCTCCGTTTTGAGGGCCAGACTGGAAAATCCGATGATGGCGTTCATGGGCGTTCTGACTTCGTGGCTCATGTTGGCCAGAAATTCGCTCTTGGTCCGGGTCGCCGCCTCGGCCGCTTCACGTTCTCTCTCAGCCCTTTCTTTTTCTTTTTTTTCGGTGACATCCAATATGGTACCTTCATAGCGGAGCAACTCCCCAGTCTCACTATAGATGGGTCCGGCTGACAGGGTGCACCAAATTATTTGCCCGTCCCTCTTATAAAACTCCAATTCGAGGCCGACAACCTGTCCTTTCTCGTCTATCCCCTTTTGAACCTCTCGCCGGTCCTGGGCGTGAACATACATTTGCCTATGCACATTGGTCAGGGAAGCAATGAGTTCCTCGGAGGAATCATAGCCTAGGATGCCGGCCAGAGCAGGATTGGCGCTAATTAACACCCCATCCGGTGTAGTTTGGAAAATGCCTTCAACCGCATTTTCGTAGATACTCCGATATTTTTTTTCGGCACCTTTGAGATTGTCAGTCATAATTTTCAGTGATGAATTCAATACTCCGATTTCGTCATGGCTTTCAGATAGCCATTTGATATCATCTTTTCCGGCCGTCACGTCCTGAGCGATTTTGACAATACGATTAAGGCGTTTGCTTATCGATAAACTTAGGGTGGGGCCGATAGCCAGGGCGATGATAAATTCAATTGCGGCAATTATGATGGTCCTTCTGATAAAGACGGTCCGCTCCCTAAATATTTCTTCCTCGCTCATTTCGAGACATAGCAGCCAGTCCCAATCCTTGAAATAATAAAATGTCCCTATCTCCTTGACCCCATGCCGGGATAGATAGGACACCTGACGGAGATCGTTTTGGATTATGTCGCGAAAATGGGGCAATGCAATAAACCGGGAGCCGGGTTTCATCCCTGCATGAAAAACTACCTTGCCTGCTGAATCCAACACATATATGATTCCAGTATTCTTGTATTTGAACTGCCGGAAGTCCTCGATCATCTCTTGTTTGGCGTTAGCCACATGTTCTTTGCTGTCGAACAGACCGACATTCTGAAGAATTTCTACAGTTGATTGGAGTTTTTGGACATTTTTTTTCAACAATTCAAACAATAATTCATTACTGGTATCACGAATGGCGATGCTGATGGATGCGACGCCGCTGAGCGTCAACGATACAAAAACCAAGGAGATCAGGAGGCAAATAGTAACATTAATTTTGGCCTTTATAGTTATCATTCCATCCCCATGCTTCTTGGGTGGAAGAAGTCCCTAGACTTTTTTTCCGTGCCCAGGTAGGCTTTTCCCCACGTTAAAGAGAAGCTTAAATCAAGCCTTCCGGCTACTTGATGATGAAGTAGCCGCCACCGAGCAATTTGGTCGGAACGTTAATTTTCAGGCGTTTGGCGGCATCGAGATTCACATAAACCAGTTGCTTTTCAACTGGTTGAGGAAGGATTTCCCCAATCTTTTTTCCTTTGAAAATTTCACATAATACTTTTCCCGCCTGAGCTCCCGGAATATCAGGGGGATTGAAATGACCTATGACTTCATCTGTGGGTTTAGTTTTTTCGGGATCCATTAAGGACGTCCTTGGCCCCACCACCGGGATACCCATATGGAAGAGCGGCGTACAATCCGGTTTGCGAATGGCCACACCGCCGCCAAAGGCGTCCACACCTGATTGCCGGATGGCCGCCATCACCTTATCCACGCCGTCGGCTAAGTCAAAATAGACTAATTCCAAACCCTGCCGCTGCTCTAAGGTAGTTTCCTCATGCCACTTCTTGAAAAATTGATCAGCCGGAACGCGGGAGTTGTACACCACTCCGTATTTCCTGGCTGAAGGAATGATCATCTTCAATAACCGCAATATCTTCTCAGGCGGATATGCCATATATATGGTTGTAATATTGGAGCCGGAAGGCCTATCCAAAGGGCCTCCCATCAGATTTATCGCCACCGTCTGAAAAAGAAGAGTCGCCACCTGAGGAATACCCGTACCTTTTAGCTTGTTCCGCACGGCCATGCTGATCCAACCACATGTAACAAAAGCATCAGCCGAATCCTTGTGCCTATCCACAAACGCCTCTGCTTCCGGGACAGACGATTGATCTCCCGTGGCGGTCAACAAATCCGCATATTCAATATTCTCTCCTTCTCTATATCCATTCGCCGCCATCTCTGCCTTCAGCATTCTTACCGTGCTACTAAAGTTATCCGGCGGTAATTTATAGCGGATGATAACAATTTTCTTTTTTGGGGCCATCTGGCTCGGCTCGGCTTTGGAATTGACTGCAGTAAGGGGCAAGAAAATAAGAAGGCTAAGAAACCCCATAACTATCTTGAAACCGATGTGTTTAATGGTCATGAATAGAGGCGGCATGAAGCCTAAAGCACATTTCTCAAGGCGGGGATGATCATTTTCCACGTGGTCTCTCCAAATTTATTCGTCATTAAATTTCGCCGGGACTTCCGCCGTCTCGCCGGCAACCAGGTTAGCGGGAACCAACCTGCAATCTGTCGACTGACATACCGAGGAACTCTGCGACGCCGGTCAGTTCCGATGTCTCAAAATAGACTCCGCCCTCACAGCGGCAACACTCGCCATATTGAAGGCAATTGAATCTCTGGTCCTTTGGGATCACAATATCTACTTTGCCTAGGTTAAGGGAAACCTTGGAGGAAAATTGTGTAATCTTAGCTCTCTTGGATTGATCAGGTCAATAAAAAAATCGGTCGGCCCAGACGCACCCAAAATTAGCAAGAAATCTTAACGCGTGTTTGTCCTGTGTCTTCTCAAAAAGAGACAATTATGACCGTTCGCAGTATATATTTTTTTGTCTTATTCGCTAAGATTTGTGATATAGAACCAAGCAGCAGTTATTGGCCGACCCGAGGATGGATCTCGACTTATTTTAAGATATACAACACAGGAGACGGGCTGATGGCCCTGATCAACACCAAAGACAAAGAGATTGTGTCCAAGATCGTCTACTATGGGCCCGGATTTTCCGGTAAGACGACAAACTTAATCTATATTCATAATTCACTATCAGATAAGGTCCAACCGGAACTGGTCTCTATAAAAACCGAGGGAGATCGAACTATTTTCTTTGACTTCCTGCCCCTTGATATGGGAATGACCAACGACTATAGAATTCGGATTCAACTTTATACCGTACCGGGACAAGTTAAATATACCTCGACCCGTAAGGTTTTGCTTCAGGGTGTGGATGGACTGGTCTTTGTGGCCGATTCTCAAGCCTCGCAAAGGAATAGTAATGTGGAAAGTCTGTTTGAGCTACAGGAAAATCTGGCCGAAAAACATCACGACATCGCCGATATCCCCTTGGTGATGCAATACAATAAACGAGATCTGGCCGACCAGGGGATCAAAATCATACCGGTTGAGATCATGGATACTGATTTAAATGCTCACATCGGCGCCCCGTATTTCGAATCCATCGCCACCACCGGCTTGGGAGTATTAGAAACCCTCAAAGAAATTACCCGACTGACGGTTTCCGGCCTGATGAAAAAGATTCAGGTGTAATCCTTGCTCCGGATGGTTGCCCCTCTGGGACTAACTTGATAACCCATGGTTATCTCTAATAGGATAAATCTTCGCTTGACAAACTTTTGGTTCCCTAAATGTTGACCATCAGGCACCTCCAATTTGGCTATGGCCTGGTCCTGGCTCCCATGGCCGGATTCACCGATCTTCCAGTGAGACTGCTAGCTAAGAAATTAGG
>JADFYC010000028.1:15554-17680 GCA_015233295.1 Deltaproteobacteria bacterium
GGTCATGGCTCAGGCGGCAGAGATTGCCGGCAACATGGGTGCGGCTATCATCGACATTAACATGGGCTGCCCCGTAAAAAAAATCCTCCGAAGTGGCTCCGGGGCTGCTTTACTGGCTGATCAAAACAAAATCGCTCTACTTTTGGCTGAAGTCCGAAAAGCCACTGACCGGCCATTGACGGTCAAGATTCGTTCCGGAATTGACGCGGTTCATCTTAATTTCGTTGAGGTGGGTAAGATCGCGGAAGACGCCGGCGTGGATGCCTTAATCCTCCATCCTCGGCACGCCCGACAAGGTTTTGGAGGTCTGGCGGATTGGAGTCTGATCAAAGCCTTAAAAAAGGCTGTGTCTATTCCGGTAATTGGCAATGGTGATATCACCACAGCCGAAGCTGCCTTGCAAATGGTGGCGGAAACCGGTTGCGACGGGGTTATGATCGGACGAGCAGCTTTAGGTAACCCCTGGTTATTCAAGAATATCAAAGAACTCATCGCAGGACGGCCAATTACCTCCCCGGACCTGTCGGCCATAAAAGATGTTATGTTGGCTCACCTTAACTGGGCCGAGGAAGCCTGGGGACCAAAGACTGCCGGCCTCAAGATGAGGAGTTTTTTGTGTAATTATGTCAAAGGAATACCTGGAAGTTCCGGGTTTCGGAAGACCATTCAGCAAACCGGTACACCGGCCGAGGCCAGGGACATCATTCAAAAATACTTTGATCAGGTTTCAGATATTGGCGACGGGGATGAACCCCATGAAAACGGTATCGACTCGTAACACGCAACCCGTCGTAACACGCAACCCGAAACACGCGACACATAACCCGAAACTCATTGACACCAGATCGACGAGATATTTGACCATGAAGGTGAAACTTGCCAAGACCGCTGGTTTTTGCATGGGCGTCCGTCGGGCGATGGACCTGGTCCTGAGCGCCGTGCGAACTGAAAAGAGAAAGATATTTACTCATGGGCCACTCATCCATAACCCCCAAGTGCTGGATATCTTGCTCAAGAGGAATGTGCATGTGACCACTGAAGCACCTGACACCAGTGGCCATGTGGTGGTTATCCGGGCCCACGGGATCCCGGTGGAATCTCGGGAAAAGCTGGTCGGCTCCGGGCAGGAGATTATTGACGCAACCTGTCCTAAGGTCCTAAAAGTTCAGGCCTTGATTGACAGCTACGCCCAGAAAGGCTACCTTCCCGTGATCCTGGGGGATGACGACCATCCCGAGGTAATCGGTCTGATGAGCTACTCCCATGGCCGGGGCATAGTGGTCAAAGGTATCAACGAAATTCCCCAGTTTCAGCCTGGCCAAAAGGTTCTCTTTGTCGCCCAAACCACCCAAGATAAAGCGGTATTTGAAGAAATCGATCAGTATCTCCGATCTTGCGATCTAACTCTCAAAGTCTTCAATACCATTTGCGATGCCACCCATCGGCGGCAAGATGAAGTCAGAAATATCTCCCAAGAAGTAGAAGCCATGGTTATCGTTGGGGGATTTGACAGTGGGAACACCCAACGTCTGGCCAAGATATCCCGAGAAGCCGGCCGGCCGACATTTCATGTGGAAACGGATATGGAACTGGACTACCAGGCCCTGGCCAAATTTAATACCATCGGGGTCTCGGCCGGAGCATCTACCCCCAGTTGGATGATCCAGCGGGTGGTCCGGGCCATCGAAAACACTCGCGGCCAGAAGGAGGACGCCTGGCGGGGATTCTTATATTCCCTGGTCCGGTTCCTGGTCATGAGCAATCTCCTGGTGGCCCTGGGGGCCGGGGCGCTTGGTTATACCGGCTTGTTGTTAATGGGCATGACACCTCAGTTCAAAGACCCGCTCATCCCATTCTTCTATTGTTACTCCATGCACTTACTGAACTACTTTCTTGACCAGAGTTCCTTTGAATACAACGACCCGGATCGAATTACATTTTATGAACGGCACAGATTCGGGTTGATTGGGGCCGGTGTCGGTTCGATGATTGCGGCTTTGATGCTGGTCTGGGGGCTGGGGTTAGGGCCGTTTATTTTATTAGCGGTGATGAGCGCGCTAGGATTACTTTACGGGATCCAGATTGTTCCACATAACATATTAGAATCATTAGGATTATCACGATAC
>JADFYC010000290.1:0-4461 GCA_015233295.1 Deltaproteobacteria bacterium
GGGCAGCATCTGAATTCTGTCTTCAATCTCATTAAAACCGGGGTATCCGTCGGCCGGAGCTTGCCGGGAGTCCCTGGTCATGCCGTGATCCCGGTAACAATCTTCCATGGCCGTTCTCAGATTGGCCTCTTGTTGGACTCCCAGGTTATAAATATTTCTTATGATGCCGGTAAGCTCGAAAATGGCGGACATCACATTGATGGTCCCGTCGGTGCGGTCGGGGATCAGGACCAGGGGGTTGAGCGGTAAGCCATCCAGAGGATTAACCACCTGGATGCCGTGCCGGTCTATAAAATCTTGTTCCACGTAGTCATCGTTAAAGTCGAAAATCAATGGAGTTACGCCCCGGTCGATAATTCCGGCGATGATGGCCTTTAATACCTGGGTCTTGCCCGATCCGGAGGTCCCCACGATGAGCATGTGGGCATTAGGCAACGATCGGTCCGGCCCAAGGATGTTCCAGTAAACTTGTTCCCCTGGGGCATCCAGTCGGCGGCCCAATTCAATACCGGGATCGGCAGCCGGTTCAGGGCCGGCCGGGAAGACGGTCTTTGCCGGTCCGAATGGCCTGTCCGTTTCTTCTATCCGCCGGGAGCCGAAAAGTTTCTCGCAATTGAGATCAAGAGGACATCTTTGGCATAAGCCGGGCACATGGGTGGCAGGAATACCGGCCTGGGCTAAGTTCGGGGATTGAATCCACTGCCCGATGGCGTTGATTAAGTTGGAAGTGGCCTCAAAGGCTGCATCCAACTCCCCACTGGAGATCCTTTTTATCTCGCCAGTCTCGCCCAGATAGAACACCGCGCCGCGGGCCGATATCCCGGAGCTTTGCCGAATCAGCCAGGCATACAGGGCCAGTTGCTCCAAATCGCCGATGACCTCAAAGTCATTCTTGCATTTGAATTCCAGGATAACGAATTCATTATCTTGGTGATCGAATAACAGGGCGTCGTATTTTCCAGTAATATCAAACGTTGTCCCAGATGCCGTGGTCATGGCCGCGGTCATCTTCTTTTCCGGGGACTGAAAAAGGGACTGGACCATTATCGGCCCAGGCCGGAAGTAAGGTTTTTGCCGAAGAATCATCTCAGCCAGAAACCCGGACAACAAACCCAGCCCGTTGGCCATGGCCTCTATCTGAGAGGCATTAATATTTCTTGGCAGATTTGGCCCCTCCAACGCCGGAATGAGATATTGACCATCCAGGTACTCCCACAACGCATGGGTCAGGGCGGGAGTGTCTTTGATATTCTTTACGATGATGGATACCAGAGCCTTTTCTGGAGGGCCGGCGAGTTGGTCGAACATTTTTCCCGCCACGTGGTTATGAAAAAATCTGCCGTGAAAGACGGCTCCATCGAATCTAATGTTGTGTTCGTGACGGTTAACGTAATTATCCACCATCAGCCTGGGGCAAAGGCAGGCCTGCCGAACCTGAGTTGGCCATAGAATCATTTTGGGGGCCTCAAATAGTAGATGGGCGGTGAAATTGGAATCTGGGATATTTTTTCTGCGTGTTTACCGATGCAGACAGCCAACTCGTCATGGCTGAGTATGATCTTGTACCTGTTTTCCAAGGCTAAGGCGATGTTCTCCAGCCGGTACTTGAAGGGTGTGGTCTTTAAGATGGCCAGAATCTGTTCGATGCAATCAGCCGGCGGGGTCCGGGGTGGAGGGGGCGCGCAAGCCGCCGGACAAGTCAGGAATTGCCTTTCTAAATTGGCGATGAACTCGGAAGTAAAGCTATCTCGGACAAAGGCATTGAATATGTCCCGGTCAACCTCTTGTCTTTCTCCCGACTCGTTGGTGTAGGAGATGTCGCCGGAGCCTACGGCATTAGCGGTATAGACCAGGGCCTGCAAGTCGGCCAAGTGGGCGACTTCCATATATTCCAGGGCACCACCGGCTTTGAGGAATTCATCCCGTTCCACCACGGTTTTTGGCATGCCGCCTGGTTTCGTTGGTATTTGGGCCCGGGAATCACGTAAGAAGAATGAGCAGGTGGCGGCACCATCCTTGATCCGGCAGCGTAATCGTTGAAAAGCCGATTTCAGTGATTGCCAGTGTACGGCGGTCTCCATCAAGAAGTCGATAGTCTTTGGAGCTGCGCCGGGTTCCCTGGATATAATTTTGATGGTCAAACCGACCTTGGCATCTTCCGTCAGTTTATTCACCTGGTACGGGGTCGCCGGGCCGCGGTTGGCAAAGTAGACGCACAGGGCTTCCAGGATGATCTCTCGCTTGGTTGGTTCTTTCAGCTTGGCGGTAAGCAGTCTTTCTCGTTCTTTCCTGAAAAAGCTATTCAAAACTTCGGCAGGTGGAACAGGAGCGGGCGCAGGGGCCTGAACCGAAGTTAGTGGTTTAGAGATGTCTTCTATAGAAGCTGGAAAATCAACTCCGCCTAAAAGGCGTTTTGCTTTGTTGATAACGTCACCCGGACTAATCGAATCTATAAGTCCTTCGGTTAAGGCCCGGCTTTGATAAGAAATAAGACTGTCAATCTCCTCTGGTGCGCCATCAAAAGCCCAGAGAAGACGCTGACGGACAATTTCAAGTTTTTGGTCGACGGTGCATGCGTCAAGATTAAACGTATTTGATTCCAACCGTCGCTTCGCAGGATGGAAAAGGTTCTTGATTGGCTCCCGGAGCCACGTGTCTGGACGCGCAAACGCTACAGGCAGGATGTTTTTTGTTTGATCCACGATTTCGATTATAACTTCTCCAAACCCGCTGGCTTGGGCTGGCGTAATCAGATTCTCCAATTGGTCAAAACAGATAATCATTGGACAATGGTAGGATAGAAGTTTTCCAATAGCTTTAAGTATCGTGCGGGATCTGTCTTCCAGTGCCTCTGCTGGAAGGTCCCCATTGAATGGTTTAAACCCCAATAACTCGCAATCTTCTACTTCTGGAATACAGCCACTCATAAATGCTCTCACCGCGTCGCGTTTGGAGCTGTCAATATACTGAAAAAAAGCACCTAGTACCATTTTAGATGTATCGTCTTTAGGAAAGCCGCTGGCTTCAAGGAATTCCTTGGTCTTGGTGAGGACGATATTCCATTTACTCGCCTTCCTCCAATCTAAGACTGACAAGGGATTGTCTATTATTGCCTCGAGGATCTGCAGCTTAAGGTTTTTGGGATTTCTCTTCGCATAATTGACCAAAGCACTTTTCAGTACATTGGAAACCATCAGGTCCAATTGGGTCCAACCTACGTCCTCCTGCAGACCTGGAGGAGGTGAATCCAAATTGGCAACAACAGTTTCCAGCAGCGAAGTAAAAACTCGAGTGTGGTCCTTGAGCGGGCGGACATATACAAAAATCAGATTCAAATCCGGTTCGGTGGTGAACCTCTTTATCAGACTTGTTTTTCCGAAACCTGACTCGCCAAAGACAAGGGCGCCGATACGCGGAGTCTTTTTTATCTGCTTGAGAACACCAAGTAAGCCCTTGAAGGGTTTTTCATTGATTGTTTTCACATCAGGGATTTCCTTGTCTTCCCAAGGATCCCCTACTGTCTGAGAGGCAAACGGGTTGAATTGGAATTGTCCTCCTGCATCATTCATGAGGCTCTCCAGCGTACCTGCATGTACAATATATTCCCTCGTCGCAGAGAATCCTTTTTTTCATCCTCAGTATAGTGCTGCATATCTCCTCTCATGAGGATTATTACCGGCTCATCTCTTTCGCAGAGGTTTCTGAGGAGGTCGTCAAATTTTTCCCGCAACCAACCCAATTCCCGGCGGACCAGGTAGATGGGAACGTAGCCCAGATACTCCGGGGCATACTTATCATAAGCCCGTTTAAGGGCGGCCACATCCGTGGTTTTATCCGGTGGCGGGGTCTTGGTCTTGATTTCTCCTGGGGTGGCCGGGGCGGCCTGGAAGATTTTGGAGAATTTGGCGCGGCCGGAGGTGAGGCTCCAGATCCGGGGGGTTTTCCATCCACCTGCTTTACCAGGGTTGGCAGGTTGAATGACGACCTGGCCCTGTTCCCAGAGAGGGTAGATGAAGCGGGCTATAGCCTCGGCCCCAATTGTCCCTTTTTCGGCGTCACCTGTTTTTGTGGCCAGGGCCAATCCTCGCCTCCAGGCGATTTTGCATTTGGCGCCTACGTCACCATATGTCAAACCCGCCGTGGTGGTCTGCTCATCTAATGTCTTAAGCAAGTGGGGCACCAATTCCTCCGGCGGCAGACTTTCTTTGGCCGCCTTTTTGGGTGCTTTGGGAACGCCGACAGGGGCGTCAACTTTCGAGCCTGGTTTTGAAGTCCGACTCATACTTACTGACGGAGCTTCCTGGGCCGGGGCCACGGTCTGGGGAGCCGGCTCGGCCGTAAGGGTCTTCTTAATCGGGGTCGCGTCCGATGGCTTCCGTTTCGCATGGGGGATTTCCTGAACCGGTGCCGCGGCCTGCGGTGGCGGGGTGATTTTGGGAGTATCTTTAACCGGGGTAGTGG
>JADFYC010000290.1:4501-4995 GCA_015233295.1 Deltaproteobacteria bacterium
TGGTTGAAGATGTATTCAATAACCCATGTTTTACTATAGGAGTATCGTTAACCCGGGTTGTGCCTTGAGGGACGGATTTCACTTTTGACTCTTTGTCCGCGGCCTTGGGGAGAACTGCCGCTGTCTGTTTCTTTTTCGTCCGGTCAGCCATGTTCACCTCATCTGAGTAATGGAAACTACGGGTTATTAATGGAGTCGATCTGGAGTGGCCCCCCGCCGTCCGGCTGCCCCAGCCCATGTTTTTCTGGTAAGGAGCTGTAATTAAGTAGCTACATTATTTAACATCGGCCTATCTTGTCAAGCTAAATAGCGAGCTATCGAGAAAAAGAAGTGGTAATAGCCCGGCCGTCTAAGTCGTCTAAGCAAATCAATAACTCTCCGAGTGCTGCCGGTGGATCGCCCAGTTTTCTGAATATATTTTAGATAGGGCCGGAGATTTTATAATGAGGAGGTTTTCGGCGTTTCTTTCCTCAGCGGCTTTGGTGAAGTTGAAG
>JADFYC010000291.1 GCA_015233295.1 Deltaproteobacteria bacterium
GTTCGGTCAAGCGGGCCGAGCCCTGTCCTTGCCGGGCGGCCACCTTCTCGGCCAACCTGGCGCACATGCCCAAAACGCTATCCAGGTCCACAGGCAGATCTTCCGGCTGGTATACGGATACTCCTTTGACCAGGTTCTGATTGACCTGGTCCAGATCCAACTTAATTTCCAGAAGGGGCATCCTGTCTTGGGCGCGAATGGTCTGGGTTAGAAGTGACACCAGCCAGTCAACAATTTCGTTGTAAATCGGCCAGCGGGCCTTGACGGCCTCGACCTTGGAGGATAGGGCATCCAGTTCAGCAGACGGCATGGGGCGTGGCTCCGTATTTCTTGAATCCGGTTCAAAGAAAATTCCTCGCCTAAGTAGTGCGATTATTTCTTGCTATCAATAAGTCGGGGCTGCCGTGTCAGAAGTATAATTTTTCCGTTAAACAAATCCCTTATCGGTCAGCTCACTTTTTAAGTAAGCATAATAGACCGGGGCGGCAATCACTCCGGCCATCCCGAAAGCGGCATCCATGATCAGTATGGCCAGAAGCAATTCCCAGGTTCGGGCATGAATCCGACTTCCGACAATGTGGGCGTTTAGGAAATATTCAAGCTTATGTACCACCACCAGAAAGAGGAAAGAGGCGCCGGAAACGGACAAGGAATAACTCAAGCTGATCACGACGATAATGGCATTGGAGATAAGATTGCCTATGACCGGCAGTAAACCGGCCAGGAAGGTTATGGCCACCATGGTTTTGACTAACGGCAAGTGAACCCCGAACAATGGCAGAGCTACTCCCAGATAAAGCCAGGCAAAAATAGTATTGAGCGCCGAAATGCGCACCTGAGCGAACACGATGGCCCGAAAAGCGTCACTAAGGAGCCTGGCCCGACGAGCCAACGCTCCGGCCAACGGACGATATTCTTGTGTCGGGACGGCATCCCGGAGAGAGATGATCGCCCCCAGAATCATGCCGATGAGGATATGCACCATGACCAACCCGGCTTCCTTGCCTGCCTCTTGTAATCCCCTGGCATGTCCCCGCAACCAATGGACGAGTCCCTCCTTGAGCTTTTCAGCGCCCTCCGGCAGATATACGGCCAACCAGCCGGGCAGTCTATCACGCGCTCCTTCAATGATCTCGGCCATCTTTTTGAACAAAGCTGATATACTGTTAGTCTCACTCCTAAAAAAGAGAGCCATCCCCCAAATCAGCAGTACGAAAAAAGCCACGATAAGTGCGGCCAGTAACCCCACGACGACCAACTTGGCCCGGTTGTGGCTCAGCCGGCTGAGGCGGAGCAAGGGGGCGGTAATATGAACCAGCTCATACACCAACAGACCGGACAGCAGGGCCGACAGCAGATGTAATCTGAATACGAGCAGCAGGGCCGCGGCCGAGATGATCCAGGCGGAAATCTCATAGGCGTTCAGTTTTGGCTGGGTGGTCTCGGTCATTTTTTTCCTCACTTTATTTTAGCGAAAACAAGATATCAGGATGTGCGGATACGCAGCTTTGACCTCGTCGACATTCCAGGTTTTTCATCCAGGCATCCTGAACAGGCCATCCAGTGAAGACCGGACGTCCCTGGTTTCAACCGCAGTACAGCCATCAGACAGTTCGACCGCCTTGTCTCTGACCACAGGATGCATCCAGTCGATGTATTAACTATTTTCGAGATACTTCTCCATACGGACTCTCGGAGGATTCTATCGTTCGTATGTTAGATCAAGCTAATCGATCTATTCATCTTCACTTATCATACTTGCACCGGTAAATCAAGAAGGGAGCCCCGAAGGACTCCCTGGTGATAAATCATGAATTAGTATGTGGCGAATTCGCAATACTTAGCCGGGGTATCCGCGACCAGGAAGATGGCCCGGACCTCATCGGGGTTGATGAGTTCGGCCTTGTCCCCGAATTTCTTTTTGGCCTCGGCCAGCCGGGTTTGAGCCAGCTTCAGGATGTCATTCCGTTCACCAAAGTTCAAGGCCCCCGTCGGGCACGATTTGACGCAGGCCGGCAGCAGCCCGGCATCTACCCGCATGTAGCACATGTGACATTTGACCAGGGCCTTGGTCGCCTCATTTAAGCGCGGGATGTTATAGGGGCATCCAGCTTTGACTTTTTCGGCATTGGCGCCTAACTCTTTTGTTTTCTCATTAAACTGGACGCCGCCGTTTTTGTCTACGGTAATACAGTCCTTCACATACTTATCCGCCTCGGTCTTGCACGGGGGCGACATGCAGTGCCGGCAGGCCTCGGTGAAAAAATACCAGACCATATAGTTCTTTTCCGACGGATATTCCTGGAAACGAACCAACCGGTAGGTGGAGGCGCTTAGGTCCGGAGGGTTCTGGAAGGTGCCCGTTTGTTTGGTCTCGCCGGCGGGCAGTTTATTCCATTCCTTGCATGCGATCTGACAACCGCGGCAGGCGGTGCACTTGGTGGTGTCGATCAAGAAGCTCTTTCCATCCATGGCTTATTTCCCCCCTTTCTTGACCACATTGACCATAAAGGCCTTGCTCTCCGGGATCCGGGTATTGGGATCACCCGTGGAGGGGGTCAACAAATTGGCCGAATCGCCGCCGTTTTTGGGATGGACCCAACCGTAACACCAGGGTATCCCCACCTGATGGATAGTCGTCCCCTGGATTATAAATGGTCTCAGGCGCTTAGTCACGATAGCCGCCGCCTCCACCTGACCACGGGGTGAAGACACGATGCACGGGTCGCCATTTTTAATTTCCAGGAGTTGGGCCAGTTCTTCACTCATTTCCACGAACATTTGCGGTTGAGTTTCCAACAGCCAGGGCTGCCATCTGGTCATGACCCCGGTCTGCCAATGTTCCGTGACCCGGTAGGTACTGCAAACAAATGGATAACGAGGATCACAAGTGGTATAGGTGTCCGCAGCGGTGCCGTATATGGGCGCCACCGGGTTAATCCGTTGGGAAGACATCTGATTCTTTTCCACCGGGCACTCCAACGGCTCGTAATGCTCGGGGAAAGGCCCGTCAACCAGGCCGGGGCCGAAAATGGACGCCACCCCGTCGGTCTTCATAATGAACGGCAGCCTTCCTTTATCTTTTTGGTCCAGCGGCGGCCAAGGGCCATCCGGGACATCGCCCACCCACTTGCCGTCTTTCCATTCCAAGATATTCTTGTTCGGAGACAACGGCTTACCCGCGGCATTGACCGAGGCCCGGTTATAGATAATCCGACGGTTTACCGGCCAACACCAGGCCCACTCAGGGAAAAGACCCAGACCGGTGGGATCCTTCTTGCCCCGGCGGGCGGCCATATTGCCCTTGTCCGTATAGGAGTTGCAGAACAACCAGTTACCCGAAGAGGTGGTCCCGTCGGCCTGGAGCATGGCAAAAGCCGGGACCAGGGTCCCCTTTTTGTAGGTTTTGTCCTGAATCGTGGTATCTTTTTCAAAATAACCGTTGATTAGTTTGGCCACGGCGTGGGGATCGAACTTGCTGTCTTTGACATAGTCCCAGCGCAGGTTGCGAATGGGCGTGTCAAAAACGCCGTCGTATCGTTTGTACAGCTTTTGGATGTGTTCAAACAACTCAACCATGATGTCGCCATCGGGCTTGCAGTCTCCCGGCGGATCAGACGCTTTGTATCGCCATTGCATCCACCGCCCGGAATTGGTAATAGACCCTTCCTTTTCCACTGATGCGGCGCAGGGGAGAAAAAAGACCTCGGTCTTGATCTGCTTCGGATCCATCCCCGGCCCCTTCCAGAACGAGGCGGTCTCATTGTCAAAGAGATTGACGTTGACCATCCAGTCCAGCTTACCCATGGCCTGGCGGGTTTTGTTGGCATTGGCGCCGGAACACGCCGGGAAGGTGAAAATCATCGGACTGGGCGTGGGTAATTCCGACTATGAAATTCAAGTGTTCAGGGAAAAATACACTATCGCCTTTCCCTTGTTCCCGGACAAGAGCTTTGCCATACATAAGTTACTAGGCGAGGTCCGGACCCCGTATTTCTGGGTGCTCCGGTTGGACGGGCAAGGCGGGAGCCGGGTCATCTATTCTAAGTTGGGTGGGATCACGGACTTGCCCGGTTTTTTGAAACTCATTCGACAGGGATTGGGGCTTGAATAGGAGGTTAAGATGGATAGATTAGGCCGGATTCGATCTATCGTCGCGGTAGCCTGCAGTCTGTTAGCTTGCCTGCTGGTCATTAACGCGGCCCAAGGTCAGGACTTACGGAATGGGATCTATGAAGTGGGGAAGTTGAAACCCGTGGATAGTCGGCTCAAGGTCAAGGTGGGCGATGTTGCCCCTGACTTCACCTTGACCGCTGTAGCTGGAGACAAAGTCACCTTAAGCCGATTCAAGGGCCGGAATGTGGTTCTGTCCTTTGTCCCGGCCGCCTGGACACCGGTTTGTTCCGATCAATGGCCCGGCTACAACATCGCCAAAGACCTCTTCGATAAACACCAGGCCGTCCTACTGGGCATTACCGTGGACAATATTCCGACGCTCTATTCCTGGACCAAGGCCATGGGCCGGTTATGGTTCCCGGTGTTATCCGATTTTTGGCCCCATGGGGACGTGGCCGATAAGTACGGTGTGCTGCGATCGGACGGCGTGACCGAGCGGGCCTTGTTCGTGATCGACAAACAGGGCGTCATCCGCTATATCGACATCCACGACATCAATGTCCGACCCGATCTGGGCGTCCTGGCCGAGGAACTGGATAAACTCCCCCATGACTAACTCCGAAGACATCCAATTGCCTTGGGGACAGGATACGTTGGATTGTCGAAAGGCAGCATCACCTATGCCCACCGTAGAGATTCGGGTCATGGGCGCTGAAGCGGTTAAAAACCGTGCCGACGTCTATACCTTTGCTTTTTCCTTTCTCCCGAATACGGCACAGATGGTGTAAAAGAGTTTTTCTTTCAATTCTTCCGGCTTTTCCCAGATGATATGAGGAAGCATTTGAGTGTCGAAATGTATTGTTTC